>PMLN01000224.1 GCA_003158885.1 Anaerolineae bacterium | reverse complement strand
TCCTGATTTACTTTTTTCACAGACCGGTCAAACCAGCCAATGCCGCATCGATCGGTGACCTCCGTATATGCTGGAGATCCGGAAAAGTCCAGGTTATCAAAAACTCGCAAGGTAAGGCCTGGCTTGTCCTCTTCACTCGACAGATATGCGCTCTCGATCAAAGGCAGGTTCTTATGGATGAAACTACCGATGGCATATTCCACGCTTATGTTTGAGGAATCTGCTCTGTTTCGAATGCCGTCCAGAGGAGAAACAATATAATGTGGCGTCACCTGTGAACTGCCGCCGCCCATTACAGTAGGCCAGCGAGCCAGTTCACCGATCACGGCGATCTTCTTAATCTTTGAACTCTCAAGTGGAAGCACATTATTTCTATTTGCAAGCAGGACTATGGTCTCGCGCGCTGCGTCCCGAATCAACCTGCGATGCTCAGGTTTGTCAGAGCTTCTTTCCTCATCAAGCTGTGGATGTTCAAACGCGCCAGCCCGTTCCACGATCCGCAAAATCCTGCGAACTTTATCATCCAATTCTTCAAGGCTTAAATCGCCTTTCGCAAGGGCCTTATTTACGAATTCAGCACCCATCCAGCGGGCGGGGCCGGGCATTTCCAGATCAAGGCCGCCAAATGGAACTCGCTCGGAATAGGTATGATACCAATCCGATATCACAAGTCCGTCAAATCCCCACTGCCCTTTGAGTATTTTCTTGAGCGTAAATTCGTTCTCGCTGGCAGGGACTCCATTAACGCGATTATAGGAGGACATCACCGCCCAGGGCTTCGCATCGCGAACCGCGAGGCGAAAAGGCTCCAGATAGATTTCATTTAATGTGCGCTCTTCCACCCGGGCACTGATGGTGCGGCGTTCAAAGTCCTGATCGTTGCAGACAAAATGCTTGATACAGGCTCCGGCGCCGTTATTTTGAATGCCGCGAATATAGGCAGTTGCAAGCTTGCCGCTGAGGAAGGGATCTTCAGAATAACATTCAAAGTTGCGTCCTGCCACCGGCGTGCGATGAATATTGACAGTCGGCGCGAGCAGGATATGCGCGCCTTTTGCTTTTATTTCCTCCGCAAGAGCCGCACCGATTTTTTCGACCAACTCGGTATTCCAGGTGGCGCCGAGTGCAATACCGACAGGAATTAAGTCCGAAGTTGGGCCAAGGTTACCCCAGGCACCGCGCGCGCCGTTCGGGCCATCCGTAACTTTAATCTGGGGGATTCCCAATCGCGGCACCGCAGCCGTGTGCCACATATCCACTCCGGCCAGCAAGGATATCTTTTCTTCAAGGGTCATCTGTTGGATCAGTTCTTCGATGTTCACCATTTCGTTCTCCTTAAGGCATAGAACGTTCTAAAGTTCCGAATTCGTTTTGAGAAAATCAAGGACTTCATCGATTTTGGCAAAAGCCAAAGCGGTCACTGTATCCGCTCCGCCGTAATAAATGGCGATCCGGCCAGTGGGTGGATCATAAAGTGTCGCACAAGGGAAGGCTACGTTGGGCACATCACCGACACATTCGTACTGGGTTTGCGGGGAGAGTAAATACGAAGCGCCGCGATAGATCACCTTCCAGGGCTGATCCAAATCAAGAAGCGCAGCGCCGAAGCTATATACAAACCCATTACAGGAAGTAAGAACGCCATGATAGAACAAAAGCCAACCCTCTGGAGTTTCAATGGGCACAGGACCGGCGCCAATTTTGGTGCTCTGCCACCCGCCTTTTGTTCCCATCACGAAGCGATGTTCTCCCCAATGAACCATATCCGGGCTTTGACTCAGGTAGATATCGCCAAATGGGGTATGGCCGTTATCGCTTGGCCGGCTGAACATGACATATTTGTTGTTGATTTTTCTGGGAAACAATACACCGTTCCGATTGAAGGGTAAAAGTGCATTTTCAAGAAAAGTGAATTTCTCGAAATCAAANNTCCAGCCAGACGACGCGCGGGTCATAGCGATATTGAAAATGACCAAGCTCCGGATCGTTGTATTTCCACTCGATCGGGTCGTTCTCCAAATTCCATCGGATGCCGTCGTCGCTGAAGCCTCGATGGATATTCATGTCACGTTTCTTATTATCGCATCGAAAGACGCCTGCAAATTTTCCCTTGAAAGGCACAACGGCGCTGTTGAAAATGCTGTTCGAGGATGGGATCAGATTGCGAGGAATGATCGGANNAACGGTGATTTCCTTTTCCGAATCGCATCCATCAATCGGTTGCGTGAACCTTGGCAAGCCATTCGTCCACCAGTTCTTCCGGTGATGTTGTCATTGCATCACCCATGAAATACAGTAAACTCATTACAGGTGAGTCCATCAAAAAGCCAATCGGATCCATTCCTATCTCATTGCTGCCAAAGTTGGCGCTCATCTGGGCATTCAGTAGCTGATATAAAGGAGCTAAAACGCTCATGCCGCGCGGATCTTCCACCCATTCGCGCATGGTTGAGTCTCGGTTCAATATGCTCGGCAGTTCAAGTGTAGATTGAAGTGTAACCGGCAGAGTGCAGCGAATGTCGGCGGACGAAGCCCCGATCAAAATATCAAACTCCCCGTCCTCGGTGATCCACTGCTTGTAAGCCGGATGATAGTAGGCAAATGCGCGGAAATTCAGCTTGAGAATCACGGTTTTGGTCTCGCCGGGCTGGAGCTCGACTTTGGCAAAACCTTTAAGCTCCTTGGGTGGGCGAGCTAACTTCGATTTGTTATCGTGCACATACACCTGAACCACTTCCTTGCCCGCCACCTTGCCGGTATTCGTCACATCCACAGAAACGCGCACACCATCCACATCCTTGAAGGTTTCGGCGGAAGCTTTGGGATTCGTATACACGAAATTGGTATAACTCAGCCCAAAGCCAAAGGGGAAAAGCACCGGAATCTGTTTGGCGTCATAATAACGATAGCCCATGAAGACACCCTCGCCATAGCGTACCTGGCCATTTTCACCAGGATAGTTGATGTAGGCGGAACTATCCACCAACTTGGAAACGAAGCTCTCTGCTAATCTGCCGGAGGGATTGACCTTTCCGAAGAGGATGTCAGCAATTGCCCCTCCACCCGCCTGGCCCATCATCCAAGCCTCAAGCACAGCAGCCGTACCACTGATCCATTCGCTCATTACTACCGGAGCACCGTTATTAAGGATGACAACGGTATTGGGCTGAATTGCAGTAACCGCCTTGATCAACATGATTTGTTGCCGGGTCAAGTCGAGGTCGGGCCGGTCATAGCCTTCAGATTCCTTGGATGCAGGCAGGGAAATATACAGCAAGGCCACATTCGCGGAACGGGCATTTTTGACGGCTTCATCAATAAGAGTTTGGTCATTCCCCTCATCTTTAAGATAGCCCTCGGCATAAGTCAACCGGGCATTCCCGGCGAGTTTTTGCAATTCTTCGAATGGATCATCCACCCGGGTCGGGTTGATATGTGAACTGCCTCCGCCCTGATAGTATGCTTCTTTCGCGGCCCGTCCTATGACGGCAATAGATTGTTGACCCTTTAATGGAAGAATACCGTTATTCTTTAATAGCACCATGCCTTCAGCGGCAACCTTCCGCGCCAAAGCATGATTACCGGCGATATCGAACGAACCGCCCTTTTTCGTCTCAGAAGCCTTGAAAACGATTTCAAGGACACGGCGTACAGATTCGTCCAGTGTAGATTCGCTCAACTCACCCGAACGAACTGCTTCTATGACCGCTTTCACCCGTCGTTCCCGCGGTCCGGGCATTTCCAGGTCAAGACCGGCTTTTAAGGCTTCCACCCTGTCATGCACCGCGCCCCAGTCGGAAACGACCAAACCCTCAAAGCCCCACTCCTCCTTTAATATCTCAGTGAGAAGCTTGTGGTTCTCAGCGGAGTATGTGCCGTTGATCTTGTTGTAGGAGCACATCACGGTCCATGGTTTTGCCTGCTTTACGGCAGTTTCAAAGGCTGGCAGGTAAATCTCCCGCAAAGTTCGTTCATCCATCTCCGAGCTAATGGTGGAACGCTGATATTCCTGATTGTTTGCTGCAAAATGCTTAAGCGAAGTACCTACGCCTTTACTTTGCACACCGTTGATAAAGCTGACCGCCATCTGCCCGGCAAGGTAGGGATCTTCCGAGTAGTATTCGAAATTTCGCCCGCACAGGGGGGTTCGCTTCATGTTCGCCCCGGGACCGAGAATTACGTCAACTTTTAGAGCGATGCACTCCTCTGCCAAAGCTTCTCCCAGTTTATGGATCAAATCCACATCCCATGTGGAGGCCATACAGGCAGCGGTTGGGAAGCAGGTGGCTGGTACACTTTTAGTAACGAAGGCAGTTACATCTTCGGATCGCCGCACTCCATGCGGTCCATCGGTAACGGTCATTTCCGGTACACCCAGATGTTCAATGGGTGTTGTCGTCCACGGTCCCGCTCCGGTACACAAGGCAGCTTTTTCTTCCAGCGTCATTTTCTTGATTAGCTCTGTGATCTTTGTCATCGTTCAAACCTTTTCAAAACTTATTTCCGCTCAATCCCAACTCAGTGTGCATATGAATCGTACACCGAGCGAACCTGAAATTCTTTGATTGCCCGCTCCAAAGTCCAACCGGCCGGCATCGGGCATGAAATCTGAACCTTCCGTCTGGCAGGCAGATTAAAGTAATTGTCGCTAAAGATGACATCCGCGTTGTTCAGGGCAACTTCCACAAGGATGGCGAGCGATTGGGAGGTTAGCTCGGCGACTAATTGATCTCCCTGGGTGTACAGATTCGCCTTGATCACTGGATCTTCCAGGGATAAATGCTTGATGGGTGCAAAGAACGCAGTTTGCCGTGAGACAAACTGATCGCCCTGCCACAACTCGGCAATAAAAACCAGACTGCGGATATTGCCGTCATTGATCCGGTCGGAAAAATCCAGGGACTTTACCTGCGTTGCGGTCTGCGGGGCAGCTTTAACAAGTGTTCCGCCTGAAGTCAAGACCTGCCCGTCAAACGTCTCCAAAGACCACTTCAGGTTCCCTTCCCAAGGTTCAAGCAGGTCATTCGACACGTACGCGGTCTGTTGAGGCGGCTTGTCTTCAATGGAAAGCATGATGGGTGCATAAAAATGACGTGCCGCGTAATGCAGTGCCTTCCAGCGCCCAAAGTAATCCAGGCTTGACCAGGAAGCCACCGGCCAGCAGTCATTAAGCTGCCAGTAAAGTATACCGGCCACGCGATCGGTATGCCGCCGCCAGTGTTCCACACCGTAGCGGATTCCTTCCGCCTGGAGCACCATGCTCAGGTAAACAAGGGAGGGAAAATCCCTAGGCAGTTTGAACATGTCCAGCATTTGTCTGACCATCATGGAGTTGCCGCTGGCATTCTTTTGATGCCGCTCCATGATATAGGAGGTCATATTCCAATCCACCTCGTCCGCATAAGTCCGGACGGTATCCAGGGGTGGAAGAGCCTGGAAGCCAAATTCGCTCATGAAACGGGGATATTGATCACGATACGAGATGAATGGCTTTCCGCCATGCCAGACATCCCAATAATGTGCATCTCCCTGCCGCTGGCCATTTGGATCAACGAATGGAGTATCAGAAGAGGGGGAACTCGGCCAATAGGAATGCTCCGGGTCTTCAGCCTGGCACCATTCAGGTAGTGTATGGTGGAAAAATTTATCATAAGCAGATTTCAAGTCCTGCAATTCTGGACTGTCCCAATTCCAATCA
>PMLN01000039.1 GCA_003158885.1 Anaerolineae bacterium | reverse complement strand
GACGACCGCGAAGCGTGCCTCTGGCAAGCAATCCCCTGGTATCATGGGATTGCTTTGGCGGAATTACACCGCCTCGCAACGACATATTGATATTTTAAAGATGATAGGGAATGATCAACAGCATCGTGCTGAGCATATAGATGGATGCGTATTTATAAAGCCGCAGGTTGGTCTGGTCGGATGGATTGAATACGACCGTTGCCGCCAGAAAAAGCAGGACCGCACTGAGTACAATGATCAAGGCCAAAATCCCTTCGGCCACGCCGATCCAAATGGCCGCCACGCTCATGGCCAGGCCGGCCAGGATGCTCGAGGTTGCGATGGCAATGCGTGTCGCCTGTGTGCCATAAGTGGCTGGGAAAGTGGGTACGCCCGCGTTCTTGTAATCCTCGATGAACTTTAAACTAAAAGTCAGGGTGTGGGTCGGGATCCAGAATAAGATTGCCGCTGCCAGCAGGATGCCGATCGGATCAATTCTGCCGGTGGCCAGCGCTCGCCCCGAAAGGACCGGCATCGCTCCCGAAATCCCGCCCCAGACGATGGCCCAGCACGTCCGGCGTTTGAGCCACATGCTGTAAATCACCACATCGAAAAATAGACCCGCGCAGACTACAAAGCCATATAGAAGGTTTACCCAAAAGGCCCAGCCGATCCCCAGGATGGATACGATCAACCCCAGCCTCAGTACTTCATGATCCGTTACCAGCCCGGCCGAGGTGGGGCGACTGTGCGTGCGCTTCATCTTCGCGTCGATATCGCGGTCCCACCACATGTTTAGGATGGTTGAGCCGCTGATCGCAAGAAACAGGCTTGGGATCATTTGCAGGAAATCATTCCAATGAATGAAAGCGTGGGCGCTTAAGTAGCCTGCCGCGCCGGTCATCAATAACAACCCGGTTTGCAGGGATTTGATCAGAGGCCAGTAAAGGCGGAATTTTTCGGCGATGATTTTCACGGATGCTCCTTTGGAAAAATAATAAACTTCAACCGGGTAAACAGGGGCAAGTATACATGTTTCCGCTTTCCTCTGCCCATGTACCTGGCTTTGACTCATGCTGATTTAAAGAATAAACTTTTGTCCCGCTTCAGCAAGTCGCCGGTGGTTTCACGGCGGACGATTTCTTTAACATTTCCTTCTTCGATCCATAATACTGCCGGCCGGCGTGCGCCATTGTAATTGGATGACATGCTCAAGTGATACGCGCCGCTGACCGGGATGGCAATCAACTCGCCTTCTTCGATTTGCGGCATGAGCAAATCTTCGATGACCACATCACCTGATTCGCAATAAGGTCCCGCAATGGAAACCTTTTCGTTCATTTCTCGATCTAAGCCGGATACTGCTAAACATGAATATCTCGCGCCGTACAACGCGTGCCGCGGATTATCAGCCATGCCGCCATCGGTCAACCACCAAATTCGTTTGCCGCGCCGTTTGACCGCGCCGACGCGATAAATCGCAACTCCAGCGCGTGCGATCAAGCTTCGGCCCGGCTCAAAGTGAAGATGTGGAAGCGGCAAGCCGCGCTCCTCACAGCCTTCGATCACGGCTTCAGCCGCGCCGCGCACATAATCTTCGATCTCAGGCTGTGGCAATTCATCTTCATGATATGCCACGCTCCATCCGCCGCCGGGACAAAAATGCCATGGATCTTCAAAGCCGATTTGCTTGGACAAATCCAACGCTAAATCGATTGCTGGAATCAATGGTTCGGGATTTCGAAAGTTGGAGCCGAGATGAAAATGGATTCCATTCAACGGCAAATTATTCTGTTTGCAAAACGCGGCGGCTTCGATGATTTCCTCGCGTGTCATCCCGAATTTACTATCGTGCTGACCGGTCTGCGTGTAGACATGCTGTGTTGCTACTGCGATACCGGGTTGAAGGCGAAGCCATAAGTTTGGGAATCGGGAATCGGGATTCGAGAGTAGGTCATGGGTGCGATGAAGTTCGGTGAGGTTATCAACGACGATTGTGCCGGCATGTTGAATTGCGGATTTCAAATCGGCAATGGATTTATTCACGCCATGCATGAGAATGTTTTGGCGTGGCACATTGCCTGCAGCCGCGACGGCAATCTCGCCTTCGCCAGTGCAATCAAGCCATAGATGATGTCCCCGAGTCCATTGTGCGATGGCTTTACAAAGAAAAGCTTTACCCGCGTATGTGACGTCAGACGCGGCAGGATAATACGCCTTCAACGCGCCTTGATACGCGGCAATCGATGCATCCATCGTGGCGCGATCATAAATATATAACGGAGTCCCGTATTGATCCGCGAGAGAAGCGGGATTGTGACCGGCAATGGTCAATGAGTCATTTCGAATGCGAGTCGAATCTGGAAATAAAGCCAGCCGATCAGAGATCAAAAAAGACGCGGATTTATTGATTGCCAAAGAATAGGTTCCACCAGGTTTGCCAGTTTGGTGGGGAAGTTGGCGGAGGAGTGGGTTCAGCTTGCTGTGCTGGCGTTGCTCCCGCCGACCCAACCGGACGAGCGATTTGATCGCCGGGCTGGCTATAGCCGCCTTCCCGGCGGGCCCAGTCCTGCACAGCCTGGTCGGAGGCGGCGTAGGTCGCCTGTGCCTGTAATGCCGTTTGGGTTTGTATCCCCTGGGTGGCCCGTGTTTGGAGAATGCCATCCCGTTTTTGAAGTCGGTTCAGATCCTCCAACCGGCCGTTGAAATCTATGACGACCAGGATGAGGAACAATATCCCGGCAAACACAGCCACACGGCGTAGATTAATGGGCAATTGATCCATGTCACTATATTACCATAAATGCTTCATGTAGGCTGGAGTGCGAAGCGCATAAAATAGTGGGCTAACGGACTCCTCATCACGGAGATCGCCGCATATGGGTTGGTTCCGCCGATTTTCTACGTTTTATTCGAGGCATTCGCAAATTCGCGTAATTCGCGTTAAGATCTTACAAGTGAACTTCT
>PMLN01000149.1 GCA_003158885.1 Anaerolineae bacterium | reverse complement strand
AGATCCGCTGAATTTAGAGCCACACCAATAGTGTGTGGAGTATAAGTGCTGGATGGTCGGCAACTTGTACCTGCCTATGTCCAACGCGAGATTTCCAACATGGTCACCTGTTGATTGCTAATCAACATGCCATAGATCACATGCCTTAATTTCTGCAAAGTGGTGACTCTAACCACTGGAACAGTACTTTGTAAAAGCGCTGGAATCTCGGTCATGTGCTTCTCGGGTTGGGCGTGACTTCGTAAACACTACTTTACCCAATAAGCCTTACTTTTTCAGCCTGTCTTTGGTTAAGGTATTGATGAGGTAAAAAGTATTTTTCTAGGAAACAGATAAAGCAATAGGGGAAATGTGTAATAAGGCCAGACATCCCTTCGGTTCAATGCGCTAGTTTAATGCCTTTCTTTGAAATCGTCAAATTATGCTTATCTAATTATTGTGAGGATGCCAATGTTCTTTGCTACATCATCCTTCGTTTAAACTCAGCTTTCCAGTGTTTCCTTGACCTTCATGAGGAACCAATCTGCCGATGCGCCGTCGAGAATGCAATGATCAAAGACAAACGAGAGATAGATCATCGGACGGATGGCGATGGCATCGTCTATGACAACGACCCGCTTTTGCATCGTGCCTGTGCCAAGAATCCCACATTGAGGCTGGTTGATGATCGGGAACGAAAACAGGGACCGGCTCACGCCGTGATTGGTCAACGTGAACGTGCCGCCTTTGACTTCGTCGGGCTGGAGCTTTTTCCCACGGGCGCGGCTGGCGAGATCATTGACCGTGCGCGCCATCGCAAGTAAAGAGAAATTATCCGCATTCTTGATCACCGGTACGATCAATCCTTCCTCGCCAAGCGAAGTTGCCATGCCAATATTGATGGCTTTATGGACAAGAATTCCACCCTCCGTCCACGAGGAATTGGTCATCGGGTAGGCTTTCAATCCGGCAACGATGGCCATCATGAAATAGGCGGTGAGTGTTAGGGTGATCCCATCCCGGGCGAAGAGATCCATATTTGCGTTTTGATGGGCGATGACCTTGCTCAAGTCCGCTTCCATGACGGTCAGCACGTGCGGGGAAGTGTGTTTCGACATCATCATATGTTCCGCGATCTGCTTGCGGATGACGGTGTGCTTAATGAGCTGGTCGCCTTCAATATGAACGGCGGTGGACGGCGGATGGTGGATGGTCTGCGTTCTATTGTCTACGGTCTGTTTCCCGCTTTCAACGAAATTCAACACATCGTTCTTGGTGATGCGCCCATTCAAACCTGTGCCTTGAACCTGCGATAGATTAACTCCATGCTCTGCCGCAATCTTTGCAACGACCGGAGCAATGAAACCGGCACCTTGTGTCATGTGCGCAGTGTCAGGCGTCACGTTTGGATTAACCGGGGACGCACTTACAGTGGACAATTTGACATTTGACACTTGAGGACTTGAAACATCCACACTTTCCCCTGGTTTTCCGATAAATGCCAAGACCGTTCCAACCTTTGCAGGTACGCCTTCCTGCGCGACGATCTTCAACACTGTCCCTGATGCGGGCGCAGGGATTTCAGTATCAACCTTATCCGTGTTGACTTCGAGCAGAGGCTCTAGTTCCTTGACGAGTTCACCTTCCTGCTTCAACCATTTGATGACCGTAACTTCTTCCACGCCTTCGCCGAGTAATGGGACTAAAACTTTGGTCGCCATAAACGCTCCTTATGATTCATCACGAAATATACGAAGTCAGGGCAAAAACCTGCAACTTGGAACATGAAGAAAAAACCTTTGTGTTACTGACGAACCTTTGCGCTTAAAGGATTTTTGGATACCGATTCGGATCAACTTCATGCATCATTTCATAGGCGGTATCGAAGACTGTCTCCGCATTCGGCTTCGACCAGTAATCGCCGTCGCTCCCATACGCGGGGCGGTGGTCCGTGCCGCTCAGGGTGCGCGGTTCGGAATCAAGGTGGTAGTAGCCGCCTTGTTTCTCGATGATTTCCCGCATCATGATTGCGGATGTTCCACCGGGAACGTCTTCATCTAAAAATATGACCCGGCTCGTTTTCTTCAGCGACTCGCCGATCCTGCCGTGAACATCAAACGGCAAAAGGGATTGCACGTCAATGATTTCAACCTCGATACCGGCTTTGCTGAGCTTATCCGCCGCATCCATCGCGATTCGGCAACAGGCGCCATACGTTACAATGGTGATATCTTCTCCTGCGCGGAGGACCTCGGGTATGCCGGGCGGAACAGTCATCTCGCCGATGTTATCGGGTAATTTTTCCTTGATGCGATAGCCGTTCAACACTTCCACGATCAAGGCCGGCTCATCGGCCTTCAATAAAGTGTTATAAAAGCCGGCCGCGCGGGTCATATCGCGCGGCACCAAAATGTTTATGCCTCGCGTCAAATTCATGATCCCGGACATCAGAGAACCGGAATGCCAGACGCCTTCGAGTCTGTGCCCGCGCGTGCGTATGATCACCGGTGCGGATTGCCCGCCTGCGGAGCGCCAGTGCAGGGTCGCCAGATCGTCGGACATGATTTGCAGCGCGTAGAGCAGATAATCGAGATATTGGATTTCACAAATCGGCCTCAGGCCGCGCATCGCCATGCCAATCGCCTGCCCCAAAATCGTCGCCTCGCGGATGCCTGTGTCGGTCACGCGCAGCGCGCCATACTTTTCCTGCATTCCTTTGAGACCCTGGTTCACATCGCCGAGCAGACCCACATCTTCGCCGAACGCGATCACACGCGGTTCCCGCGCCAAAATCGAATCGAAGGCGGCGTTGATGACCTCGAAGCCGAACAGGGTCGGCGCATCCGCCGAATAAACCGGCTTGACTTCCTCGACCTTCAATGCGCTTCCGCTATAAAGGTGCGAGCCATACCGTTCGAGATTGATCGTGTCCTGCTCGTTCTTCCATCCGGCCAGCACCTGCTTCAATGGATTCTCTTCGCTGCGCAGGACGCGCAAGGCTTCGTGCGCCGCGGAGTGAATATCGCGTCTCAGTGGCGCAGGCAGGGCGGATACTCGTTCTTTGATATCGTTCAATTCTGACGCGTGAGGTGAACTGCCTGCGATCTCGTCGAGCATATCCGTCACTTGGGCGCGCTCTTCAAGAATCGGATCGAGATATGCCTCCCATGCGGCTTTACGAATGCCCTCCACGGTTTCATAGCCCTCCTTTTCAACATTGGACAGCTCGGATTCTGATACGACGCGGTTTTCGATCATCCATGCGCGCATTTTCTTTACACAGTCAAACTCTTCCTCGAACTTGAGCCGCTCCGGGTTCTTATATCGTTCGTGACTGCCCGATGTGGAATGTCCCTGCGGTTGGGTCACATCAATGACATGCACCAACTGCGGGATGTGATATTTGCGCGCGATCTCGGCCGCGTTTTGATAAGTTTCGATCAGCGCTGGATAATCCCAGCCGCGCACCTGGTATAAATCATAGCCCCGTTCGCAATCTTCTTCCATGCATGGCTCGCGCTCGAAGCCTTTGAGAATCATATAGATGTTTTCCTTGACCATCTGGAATTGATTCGGGACGGAGATGCCATAGCCGTCATCGTAAACGGTGATGACCACGGGCGCCTGCAGGACGCCGATGGCATTGAGCGATTCCCAGAACATCCCCTCGGCAGTGGAAGCATTGCCGATGCTTGCAAACGTGACTTCGTCGCCATTACGCGAGAACTGTGTAAGGCTTTTCAATTCATCAATCTTGCGATACATCACGGATGCGTAGGCCAATCCGACCGCGCGCGGCATCTGCGTGCCGGTGGGTGAGACATCCGCAGCTGTGTTATACATCTCGGTTTGATTTTTCCACGTCCCATCCGGGTTGATATAGCGCGAGGCGAAATGCGCGTCCATGCCGCGCCCGCCTGTGTTCGATTCGGCTTTTACATCGGCGTGTGCGTAGAGCTGGGCGAAGAATTCCTGGATGCTCATCACACCCAGCATGAACATCCAGGTCTGATCGCGGTAATAGCCGGAACGCCAGTCGCCTTTACGGAAGGCGCGCGCGATGGCGATGTTGGCCAGTTCCTTGCCGTCGCCAAAGATGCCGAATTTTGCCTTGCCGCTCAACACCTCACGGCGGCCGATCAGGCTCGCTTGTCGCGATTGATACGCAAGCCGATAATCGTTAAGTATCTCTTCTTTTTCGAGGGGTAATACAATAGGGCCCTTGGTCTTGGGCATGAGTCTCTCTCCTGGATTGTGGAGTGTTTAAGGCGGATTATAACGGAAAAGGAAACGGTTGCGCAAAATCTTTGCTGCTTGATTGTGTTTTCATCAGGTTTTTGTCATCGTTGTTCCACTTGGAACGAATCGAGCGGCGATGATGTTTGCTCTCATCGATCCTCAGGGGAATCTGCGGATGGAATGGATGCTCATCAATCTCCATCCATTGCGCACCGAAAGCCGCGGTCGTTTCCGGCAGAATATGGCAAATGGTTGAACCGGTTGTATACTGTGACCTGCCGCCCCGAATCGTCGAATGCGCCGCCACGCAGGGATTTTGATTCTCCGCTCATCGGGCCATGAGGATTTATAAAAACTGTCCGGAAGTAATAAGACCGGTTGTACCAATCGTTGACCCACTCGCGCACATTGCCTGCCATGTTCAATACCCCGTAGGGGCTTGTGCCCAGGGGGTAACTGTCCACAGGAAGGGGGCCACCGATATTATTATCGTAATTCAATAAACTTGGGTTCGGATCATCTTCCCCCCATGGATAAGTGCGCCCATCTGTTCCTCGAGCGGCCTTTTCCCATTCCGCTTCAGTTGGCAAACGCCGGCCAGCCCACCTGCAATAATCCACTGCGTTTCCCCATTTGATATAGACCACAGGGTAATTAGCGAAACGCGGATTATTGTAATAAGGATTTTTATCCCTGGGGTTGACTGGCGGGGCGCATTTGCGATCTTTCACACAGCGCGCATACATGGCATTGCTGACTTCCGTCCGATCGATCCAAAAAGCCGGCAAGTTAACCGTGTGCTGTGGATTGCTTTGTTCTACATCCCTAATATCCGTTCCCATGAAAAATTTCCCGGCGGGAACATATATAAGAACCATCCCATCTTTCGGGGCGATTTGTTGTTTTGGAGGTATTTCAGGTATTGTTTTTCCGAGGTCAAACGAATTGAAATAGGCTATATCCCGTTTGACCTGTGCTTTGGCGTTATGAAGAAAAACCCGCAATGCCGGTATCGTGAAAAAGGCAAACAGAAGAACGAGGGCGCATATTCCTAAAGTGATCCAGCCCATTCTCCAATCAGATAATCGTTTGAATGATTTGATCAGCATACCCTCGGTATTATATCTTGGATTTTATTTGGCTTGCCGTGCTTTTAAATCTTTAATTGTGTCACAGCATCACTCTCACTGTTTTGGGAATAAATTGCAGGACAATGTTATATCGCTGGCAGGCGGATCAAACGTCTACGGTAAATATTTGAGTGGTAACGAATCATCTATGGAGCGCTTCGCACACAACGGAAACCCCGATCCTGTCCCGCCGAAGTGGGATTATGATAGGCCCGATAAAACGTTTCCACCTCTTGTGCATCATCGTTAAAGGCACCGCCCCGCAGGGATTTGTATTTGCCGCTATCGGGTCCCTGCGGGTCTTTATAGGGTGAAGTGGAATAGTAACTTCTCTCATACCAATCGGACACCCATTGGCGGACATTACCCGACATTTGCAACAAACCGTAAGGGCTGATCCCGATCAAATAGTCATACGCGGATACGATATCCTGATGGTCGCCGTTGTAATTCAATAGCGAGATATCGGGTGAACTCGTTCCCCACGGATAAGGACGGTTATCCCAACCGCGCGCGGCTTTTTCCCATTGCGCTTCGGTGGGCAATTGACGACCGGCCCATTTGCAATAGGTATCCGCCATGTTCCAATTCACATAGATCACAGGGTAATTATCAAATTGAGAATTGTCGTAATAGCTTGAACGAGTGTAAGAACTTAAGTTGGTCGGTTGACTACATGCGCCTTTATCTGCCACACATTTGGCATACATGGCATTAGTCACATCGGTGCGGTCAATCCAGAAGGCATCCTGATAGACTTGGTGAGCAGGACTTTCATTTGTATTTCCATTATCGCTGCCCATCGTGAATGATCCGGCAGGCACGTAAAGCAAGGTCATGTCATCTTTTTCTGAGATCATGGATGAGCCAATGCCAAGAGTTGGTATTGGCAAAAGCGTGGCAGTTGAAGTTTCAGTGGGAGGTTGAAATGTTGCAGTTAGTAGTTCAGTCGCAGTTGGTAATTCAAAAGTAGAGGTAACTTGCGCGGTCGGAGATGGCTTTGGCATTGTGGGCAAATGAGCAAGGCCATACATGCCAAGGATCAGGAAAAACACGGCGAGGATTGAACCAAGTACAGCGAAGCCCTGAAAGCCAAGAGAATGAAAAGTAAATTTCGGTGCAGACTTCTTTTGTTTTTCTGCTTTCTTTTCAACGACAGGCGCGGGTTTTACAATGAGTTCCTGCGCTTTTGAGTCTTCGTGCGATATTGGAAGCGGCTTTTCCTTCTTTGGCTCTTCCACTCTTTCAACATGCAGAGTAATCTTCTCAACAGGTTTTTCAATT
>PMLN01000065.1 GCA_003158885.1 Anaerolineae bacterium | reverse complement strand
CACCAGCTCGCTGGATAACGAATCGGAAGGGCTGGTGCAGGAAGCGCTGAACCGCCTGATGCAGCACCGGACGACGATCATCATCGCCCATCGTCTGAGCACCATCAAGGTGGCTGATCGTATTGCCGTGTTGGATGGCGGGCGCATCATCGAGTTGGGCACCCATCAGGAACTTATGGATCTCAATGGGATGTATGCCCGCCTGTACTCGATGCAGTTCCGCGATCCCGAAGAAGAGTTGGCTGCATTACAGGCCGCGTTTCATAATGGCGGGCGTCAGGAAGGGAAACCGCCTGAGAAATCCGCAGGCTTATTGGATGCAATCCTCGGGCGGGGTTAAGCAAATAAAGATAATTGCGAGCCGACAGTGCATCTTTCCAACCTTCAAATTTTATAACTCACTTTCTCCCTGCTCGCTTCACATCCAATTCACAACCGAATCCTATACTTCCGTTCAGAATTCACAAAAGGAGTGAACCATGAACGGAAAAATCTTTGCTCGAATCATAGCGGCTTTGGTCTTGGTCGCCGCAGTGGCAGGTATCGCTTTCTTCGCCTTTAATGCCGGTGTGGCGCAGGGCATCGCGACGAAACTGCCGCAGACAGCCACCCAGCCCGGAACCGGAACCATGCCGTATTTTCACAATGGTGCGCCTTTCTTTTGGCATCCAGGCTTTGGCATCTTCGGCGGCCTCTTCGGCTTATTGATCGGGTTCTTCGTTCTGATGTTCGTTATTCGCCTGATCAGCTTCGTTGTCTTTGGCCCGCGCTGGGGTTGGGGCGGAGGCCATATGGCTCACCGTGCCTGGCGTCATGGCTGGACTGAAGATGGCGTTCCACCCATGTTCAAGGAAATGCACGATCGCGCCCATGGGAATCCGCCTTCCGAAAAGAAAGAAGAATAAGCTCACTAAAATGTAGAGGCGTTTTTTCCTCGCCTCTACATTTTTCTCACGTGTGGTTAGGAAAAAAGATGAAACTTCACAATCCTTTTCGGCGTCATACTGTAACAAAATACATACAGGTTAGAACAGGTTATTGCGACGCCTGTTGGAGTTGTTTGGATGTTTGTCCTAATCAAGTGTTGGGAAAACTTGAAATGGGTCCACATAGGCACATCCGCGTTGACAACCAGGAGAATTGCAAAGGCTGCAAAAAATGCGTAAAAGCCTGTCCTCATGGCGCCATCGAATATATTTATATATCCAATCATCGGGCGGAAGCGCAAATCGGTTAGGTTCCGCGTTCCATGCGCAGTGGGAAGAATATAAAAATCATACGCATCGCTGGCTGTAACGATGGTAGGCGTCATTTTAGAATGGCTGATTAAACTAAAAAGGAGATAACAAATGAATGATAAATCAGACGCACCAGGTAAGAGTGAGTATTTCGACAAAGCGTATAGAGCACCGATAACTTTATGGGGAGATGTTCGCATACCTGAAGAACTGAAAGATATTGTAGAAACTTATAAACCAAAAACTTCTTTGGAATTAGGTTGTGGGCTTGGACGGTTTTCAGCATTTATGGCAAGGCAGGGAATAAAAGCAACCGGTGTTGACTTTTCACCAGTTGCCGTCGAAAAGGCTAAAAAGCGAGTAGCTAATAATGAACATAAGCCAACATTTATTGCGGGTGACGTAACTAATTTGGAAATGATTACCGAACAGTTTGATGTTTCCTTTGATGTTGGTTGTTTTCATTGCTTGGATGAAGATGATCAACAAAAATATGTTTCAGAGATATACAGGTTATTGAAACCCGGAGCAGCACATTTGCTTTGGACGATGGATCACGCTCGAAGCGACATCATGCTAAATCCCAACTACATTGCCAAAGTATTTGAAAACCATTTTCAATTAGTAAATTCCAAATCTAGCAGAAGAAGAATAATATCATCACATTGGTATTGGCTTATTTGTGCTAAATAAAAATACGGCAACCGTTGCAATAAAAGGAATACAAGAAAGGAATACAAGATATCAAGAAGGGTCATCAAACGGATACAATCACCGCCATCATCAACACGCGTATCTTTGACGGCGAGCGCGTCATCGGCGGCCAGACTGTCGTGATTGACGGGGCACACATCAGCGCCGTCGGCGGCGAAGTGCCGGTCGGAGCAGCCATTATCAATGCCCAGGGCGCAACTCTTATGCCTGGCCTCATTGATGCCCATGTACATACTGACTTCGACGGCCTGCGGGACGCGTTGCTTTTTGGTGTCACCACAGAGTTGGAGATGAATGGCCGCTGGTCGGCCAAACAGCGCAAAGAAATCGCTGAACGGAACGATATCGCAGATTTGCGCTCCCCTGGCATGGGCATCACTCCTCCGGGAGGTCACCCAACTCAGTATATGAATTCGAGCAGCAACTTGCTTCTACGCTTCTTCTTCCGTTATCCGTTTGTCTCAACCCCTGACGAAGCAGCCAAATTCGTAGCCAGGCAGGTTGCCGGAGGAGCCGATTACATCAAAATCTTTATTGAGGATGGAGCCTGTGTCGGTTTCCCGGGGCTTCCGGTACTAAATGATGAAAACCTCTTTGCGGCTGTGAAGGAGGCTCATAGGTTTGACAAGATGGCCATCGCTCATGTGACGACCGTCGCAGGGGGGGAGCGAGCCATTGCGGCCGGAGTGGATGGGTTGGCACACTTATTTTTTGACCGCCAGCCTACCCCCGAATTTGTCGCGGCCATTGCATCCTCTGGTGCGTTTGTTGTTCCCACCCTGGTGACGATCTCTACTGCTTTTGGCAATAGCGCAGCCGCGCTGGCCGCCGACAAACGAGTAAGTTCCAGACTGAGCAAGAAGTGGCTTGACTCCCTCTCCAGAAGCATGAATGTCTATCCTCAAGGAAAGCTCAAAGATGCTTACGCCAGTGTGATGACCCTCCACAAGGCGGGTGTGGATATTTTAGCGGGCAGTGATGTGTCGGAGCCTTTACCAATTCTGGGCGGACTCGCCCACGGCGCCAGCTTGCATCACGAACTGCAACTGTTGGTGGCGGCTGGGCTGACCCCCATCGAAGCGCTCCGTGCGGCGACCTCCGTTCCTGCACGGCGTTTTGGGCTTGCCGATCGCGGACGAATAGCGCCCGGCGCTCGTGCCGACTTGCTGCTGGTTGACGGCGATCCAATGACTAACATCGCCGATACGCTGTCCATCCGCGCTGTGTGGCGTCGAGGTGCTCAACTTGCCTCGCAGGAGCAGCGCTTGGAAAGAATATGAAAGCCGCACCCGGCGCTGGCTTTAAGGACGTTATAATTTACCCGTTATGAAAACCATTCTTGTTGTTGACGACGAACCCAAGATCACCCAGCTGGTGCGCGATTACCTCGAAGGCGCCGGCTACGCTGTTCAGGTGGCGCATGATGGCAAGACTGCCCTTTCGCTTGCCAAGACCGGAAAGCCCGATCTGATCGTTCTCGACCTCGGCCTGCCGCAGATGGACGGCCTCGATTTCACACGTGAATACCGCAAGGTTTCCAACGCGCCGATCATCATGCTCACAGCCCGCTCCGAAGAATCCGATAAGCTTATCGGCCTCGAGCTTGGCGCGGATGATTACATCACCAAGCCGTTCAGCCCCAAGGAGTTGGTGGCGCGCGTGCGTGTGGTCTTTCGCCGGATCGAAAATGCGGTCAGCGGAAATATCGAGATGATCCGCGTGCTGGATTTGACTCTCGATGTGCCGCGCCTGCGCGTAACGGCCAGCGGCCGCGACCTCGAAGAATTGACCCCCACCGAATTTGAATTGCTTGCCNNGTCTTCACCCGTGCCCAGCTTTTGGACGCCATTCACGGCGTGGCCTTTGAATCGTATGAACGCGCCATCGACGCTCATATCAAGAATATCCGCCATAAGATCGAAATCCAAACCGGCGAACCGAAATACATCCTTACCGTCTATGGCGTTGGTTATAAATTT
>PMLN01000061.1 GCA_003158885.1 Anaerolineae bacterium | reverse complement strand
TGATTTTGAATTAGCGAAAATTCGTGTAAATTCGCGGATAAAATCGTTGTTCATCTCTGGTGAGTCTTTTCCCCTTCCCTTTTAGGGAAGGGGTAGGGGTTAGGTCTCTTATTGTCCTGAAGGCTTTTGCACTTGGAACTTTTCCACTTGATCACCGGTGGCCACGTAGACATTGTTCTGGCTATCCACGGCCACACCGTATCCCGAAGCCTGGAAGGAATTCATAAACTTGCCGGTCGAATCGAACATCTGAACGTCGCCGAATGGATCGGAGACAAAGATGCGCCCATAACCATCCACGGCGATGCCGGTCGGCGAGACGAACTTTCCGTTCCCGGTTTGTCCGCCGCCGGTCTGGCCGCCAAACTGGCTGATGTATTTGCCATCGGGCCCAAACTTAAGCGCCAGGTCGTTGACATCCTCCCCCAGGTAGTAGATGTTCCCGCTGCTGTCCACGGCGATCTGGGTGTCGGAATCCGCTTCGCCGGTGACGTTCTCAAAAGCCTTGGTGATCTCGAGGCTGATCTTCCCTTTTTGATCGAAGCGGACGATGGAGTCGTTTTCAGTGGCTGCGTAAAGCGTCCCATCCGGACCAAGCGCTACGGCTTGATAGAAGCGCTGGTCGTCCTTGATCTCCTGGAGTTGTTTGCCGGTTGAATCAAAGATGGTAATCTTGCCACTGTGTGCGGCATAGATTTTTCCGTCCGGGCTGACGGCCAGCGAGAAGATACTCTCCTTGCTGCCCAGCGAGAACATCGAAATGAATTTCCCTGTGGGGTCGAAAGTCTGAATGCGTCCATCCGTGTAATCGGCGACAATGATGTTGCCCTTGCCATCCACGCCAAGTGAATGCGATTCGCTGAACATGCCCTGGCCGCTGCCCTTGGAGCCAAAGGTCAGGATGTTGTTTGCGAACGGCAGGGGGGAGTTATTCGAAGCGCTGGAGGTGCTGACCGCAACCGGCGTGACATTGGCCGGCGCCTGAACCTTAAACTTGACAACATTCGTATCGCTCACCGAAGTCGCATACAGGTTGCTTTGTGCATCGAAGGTCATGCCATAAAAGCTCCCGGAAATATTGTTGAGATATTTTCCGCTGGAATCAAAGACCTGAATGGTATCGCCATCGCTGACGAAAATACGGCCATAGCCGTCCACTGCAATTGCCAAAGGCGAGATGAATTTGCCGCCGGTGAACTGGCTGGGATCGCTGGATTCACTCCCGAACTGGCTGATGAATTTGCCTGACGGCGAATATTTGAAGACCGCATAGGCATCATCGTTGGTGATATACATGTTCCCCAGACCGTCCACCGCCAGGTAGGAAAACCCGCCGGGACTGCCGGTGATGTTGCTGACCGCGCCGGGGATTTCGAGGTCAACAGAAGAATCCTGCTTGAAGCGCACGATGGTATCTTCGGAGAGCGCGTAGAGCGTACCGTCCGCGCCCAGGGTGACATCATCGTAGCTATGCCCGCTGTCACCGATCCGCCCGAGGGGCTGGCCGCTCTCGTTATAGACCAGAATCACGTTGCCGGTGGAGATATAGATCGTCCCGTCGCGGCTGACCGCCAGGCCCGTGGCTAGGCTGGGCTTTTTGCCGTCGGCGCTGATCGTGAACAGGGATGAAAACTTTCCAGCCGGGGTGAAGATCTGGACGCGCCCGTCCTCATAATCGGCCACCACAATGTTGCCGCTGCCGTCCACGCCGAGGGCGCGCGCATCCTGGAACATGCCCTGACCGATGCCCTTCGAGCCGAAGGACAGCACCTGGTTTCCAAAGAACATGGCGGCGACCGGATTAACCCCGTTAGACCCAAGCATAAAATAACCGATGACCGCCGCGACCACACACACCACCAGTGCGGCAATGACCCCGCCTACCATGAACATCGGCGTGCGATTCACTTTGCTGGTGTAGGTTTCCCCGGTAAAGGTCGGGGGAGAAAAGGTGTTGGCCTGGTTGAAAGTGTTGAAGGCGACTGGGGATGATGTAAAGGTGCGCGCGTCCTGCGGGATGACAATGCTGTCACCGCAATAAGGGCACTTCATTTGTGCCGCGTTCGGCTCGGGTGCAAGGCTCGCGCCGCAGCTGGGGCATGAAAAGGTGCTGAGGGATGGATTACTGCTCATAATATTTCCTCGATCGGGAGATTTTCTTTAAGCATAACCGGGGTGCGGTGTTATGTACATAGGACAGACAGGGGATGCCAGCAGGTCTAACAAGTCAATCCGTTGCCAGGTTTTGGGATATGGTGGTCGAGTGATCTGTCACTGATGGACTTAATCCAGTCCATTTCGGTTTTGCCAATTTGAAGCCAGTTCGTTTGTCCGTGCCCGCCAATGGCCGTAAAGGTGCCGACTTTGACTTTCGGCATTCCTAGTTCTGCTTGCGTTTTGAGTGACCAGATTTCCATGATGTCCTTTCCGCCCTTGTCTCCCGCCATGTTAAACGCTGCCCACGTCCCGATGGCGGGAGACGTGGGCAATGCGCATTTTCATTTATGTTTTTTGTGTTGACAAGAGGGAAGCATCGTCAAAGATGACGATGGGGGACGGTGGACCGTAGACGGGGGATGGGGAACGGGGGACGGGCGTATAATCCCTAGTTGGGCGCTAAACACTTATTGGTAAGCCATCGACACAAGGTTTGACATTGTCCGCTATGGGACATAAAATATTACCTTGTCAGTGCACCACATCATCCAGCCATATTACGTGCTGACCTTTATTCTCGGTATTATTTCCAACATGGCCTAGATGAGGATTACCAAAGTGATCTTAATCTGATGGATTTGCCAAGCAGGAAGTAGCTTGTGCTGCGATCCGCGTTATGTTCTCGGCAACTGGAACGTATTGAATTAACGGAAACCACAGGAAATGCTAGAGTATATAATCTCCAAGATCGAGGAACTCATGCAGGCGGCTCGTGACAACTATGGCGTAAATCCAGTTGTCTTCCTGGTCATCTACCTGGTTTGCGTGCCAATTTTCTAC
This sequence comes from Anaerolineae bacterium, assembly GCA_003158885.1. Lineage (GTDB taxonomy): Bacteria > Chloroflexota > Anaerolineae > Anaerolineales > Villigracilaceae > Fen-1038. The sequence continues at coordinate 706 of PMLN01000061.1, read as the reverse complement.
TATTCATTATTCCGTACGTTTCGGGCGATCGCTAAAAAGTTTGGGAAGGAAGTTATGCTTTGGAGCGCAATCTTTTTATGTTCGAACGTGGCGCCTTTTCTCTACGTGCTTCTCTTCGGTCGGAACATCCCCTGGTGGGTATATGGCATCATCGCCATCTTAATAGGACAGGGCGTTTTATCTCTGGTTATGAAGCTGCGGGGTTCCGCTGCGGTCGGCGCGAAGGTTAGGTGATAAGCAAGATAAGGTCAAATAGAGTGCTGTCTGGAAGGTCATTAAGCGCCCACAATGTGCACCCGACTGGCGGGATCTGGTGTGTATCAAAAGATCATCAATCAAATGCCACCCCATCGAACGTATATCGAAGCGTTTGCTGGATCGGGTGCGGTTCTGCATTTGAAACGTGCGGCCTTGGCCAATATCGCCGTAGATGCCGATGCCAGCTGTACGAATAAGCTGAAATGTGACCTGCCGGATGTCACCGTTATTTGTGACGATGCGATATCTGTTTTGAAGGGCTACGACTATAAAGGGGATGAACTGATTTACGCTGATCCGCCTTATCTTGGGTGAACCAGAATGAGCAAGCATAAGATATACAGGCACGAGATGATGAGCGACGATGATCATCTCGAATTGCTGGCGGTCTTGAAGTCTCTGCCCTGCATGGTGATGATCTCGGGCTATTGGTCGGAGTTGTATGAGC
>PMLN01000162.1 GCA_003158885.1 Anaerolineae bacterium | reverse complement strand
CGGAAATTGGACGCGGACGAGCGCGGATTCACGCGGAAAAACCAATTAAAAATCCGCGTTTTCAGCGTTCATCCGCGTCCCAAAATGGTTTTGTACGGTAGCAAAATCAAGAATACACTTTATCCGAGACCCTAACCAACACGGACGGCAGCCGCGTCGGATGATTGAAGAATCTCCAATAAGATCTGCTGTGCTCTCTTCTCTTCCAATTTTTGTCCGTTTGCCTGGGATATGATTGCATCCAGCCGCTCGATCACTTTCCTCAATAGGGCTGGATTAATCTCCACCAATTTTCTCGCAAGCTCTTTGCCATGCTCTTGTACCCTGGGATTGACGGAATTGAGGATTGACACTTCTATATATGCTGGATGTTTATGGCCGGGTGAAACGTCAAGCATCACTTGTTCCTGATTCGCCGCGATGGTGAAGTAAAACGATAACATGGGCAGCACTAAACGATCCACCTTTTCCCAAACAGGTTCTGTTTCGACGGCTATTGAAAAAAAGGCCAGATAATATTCAATTGCTGCCGGAAAATTATGGCGGAAGAAGGCTGCTCCGGCTGCTGTTGCACAATAACTGCTCAATTGCCATTCCAAATCCACCAGGCTGGCGCCTGGGGCTTCCTTTTGGAGCAGGAGATATATGATTTTCGCTGCTTCCAGATGGTAACGTTTTGCCTGTTCAAAATCGCTGGTTCTGACCCTCATTCCATCTTCGCTGGCTTGTAATGCTCTTTCCAGTGTAGGTTCCCCATCCAGCTCAAAGTCCTCCAGATCATGCCAGACAAGCATCAATGAAGGTTTGTTTGTAATTCGCGCCGGCAATTGCAAAACCTGGGACTTTTTCGCCGGAGCGCGTTCCGTTTTCTTTGACCGTGCCAAATTGCTTAATTGAGTGACGCGCGGTTGCTTGTCCGCTGTGCCAAAGAGCAATTTTGAGATCAGTTCGGGATTGATGGGGAGGTTCCTTGTCACAAGCGCGGCCACATATACGCTTTCACAACGATCGATAAAAGACTGCTGATCCAGCTCTGGGATGAGCGATAAAGTGTCGAGTTCCCAGGATTGTGGTCTTGGCGCAACCACATCCACATATTTTATTAATTTGATGGCCTCATGCACTTCGTCCCTGGAACGCAGGATGTTGGTTGAGTCGTAGTGCGCCTTTAAATATGCTTCGGCATCCAACAAAGTATAATGCTGTGGATTTTCTTTTAAAACCGTGAATAAATCCCGCAGGACATCGGTGCGCGTGTAAGGATCCAAAAGTATTAATCCATCCCGGTCCAGGGCTTTACGATATTCCGAAGAAGGATCACGGGCCACTTTTTCTGTAATATTGGGATTTAGTGATACAACGACCTGGTTTTCCCGACTCCCCATTTCAAGCATGTCTTTTTGCTCTAACAAAAAATCCTTAAATTGCGAAAAGCCCAGCTTTACCTCGCTAAACGTATGGTCTTTTTGCAGCATTAGGCTTTTCAAGGTGGCGGCAAGAATTTGCTTGTTTCCTGTTTGGCGCGTCATTTCAAGCATCGTATTCAGGAGCAATTGCCGGGCCTGCTCCACGCTGTATGATTGTGTGCGGGTGGCAGGTTCCACGATCACATCGTAAATCAAAAATTGATCGCACGCGTTGACAAGCACCTCGCTCGTTGCCTGCCGCAAGCCGATACCTATCACGTGTTTGCCGTAGGATCGCAGTTTTCGTGCAACGGCGCTGAAGTCGCTATCGCCGGTTGCCAGGATATAGACCTCGATTTCTGGATGGGTAAACAACATTTCCAGGATGTCGGCGACCATTTGGATATCCGCTGCATTCTTATCGTTGAAACCCCCGTCATGGAAGAGTTGTATGGCTTCAATGGCGTATTCCAACAGATCCTGGCCGTATTTGCTAAAACGCGTCCAATCCCCGTATGCCCGTTTGGTGATGCAGCGGCCGAACTGTTCGGAGGTTTGGATGAAGACCCCCGTCTTAAGCCGGCCGAAAGATTCTTCGGCCGAGATCGCCAGGTTTTCGAAGTCCATAAACAAGGCTACCTGGCTCTCTCCATTCTCTTTGCTTTTGCTCTGACTATATGTTTCCATGCGAAAACCTCCTGGGGTTGGATATGATGCGGGTCGGTTTCTGCAACTCCCGCGCGTTGATCTTTGCTATCATAACTCACTTTTGAACGCCCCTCCCTGCGGTCGCAGCACGGACGGCATCCCACTCGCTGCGCTCGGGGACGATGTCAGCGTCCGCCCAAAGTACGGGCGCAGTTCCTCATCCGTAGAGGATTGTAGATTCCGTAGGGGATTGACTATCAACATTTGAGACCCTAAGGGTTTCCTTGACTGACTCACGCCGCCACAAGCGAGACTCTCCTGCCCGACATGATGAAGGTTCGCGGGACAAACCCTTAGGGTCTTCACAATTCCTCACCCGTAGAGGATTGTAATTCTCGCAGCGCGTTCACCTTCGCTATCGGCATCTTATTGCTCCTCTAGCCGGGTTTATCATCACGATCTGCGGGAATGTAGGGAATCAATCCCTTCTCAAATGCAATTACCTGCACTTCACGCGGCATACTGCGAATATCCACCATGTAACCATCGACCTTCAATATCCAAATCATGGGATTGTCATCCGCATGGCTGGGCAATGTCCAATCAGGATGCAGTGGAAAAATATCGAGCATGTCGCGGATTTTTTGCGCTCGACCGCTGGCGGTTTGTTGGGAAACGCCCATGCGCTTGCACAGTTCATCGGCGCGCATATATGGGGAGTTGGATTTGTCAAACAGGAAGTTGATTTGTCCCACCGCGTAAATAATGCCAGCCGCCCACGATTTTGCCTGCCCGTTCACCAGTGGCGATGGACGCTTACGCGCCAGGGTTGCCGCCATTTTGCGTGTCAATTCCAAATATTCAGCATCGAGATATTCTTTGCAAAAGGCATCGCTCATTGCGGTAATTTCATCATACAATGCCTGCATGGATTCTGGAACTTTCACAGAATTTGTTTTCATGGTTCTCCTTTGAATGCTTTATCCAAAATACTGGGCATCATCGTCCGCCCAACCCCGAAAGAATATAGAGCTTAGAGAACGGGCGCAATTCCTCCCCGCTCGTGGATAAGATCCCCTTTGGGGACTGTACCTCCCGCGGCGCGTTCACCCTCGCGGCACGTGCCCCCTCTCCCGCTCTGGGAGAGGGCCGGGGTGAGGGTTTCTTGTTGTTCACGCCTTGCTGCCATAGGATTCTATATCGAGA
>PMLN01000305.1 GCA_003158885.1 Anaerolineae bacterium | reverse complement strand
GTTTGAAACCAGGACGTATCTGTGTTCACCTGTGGTTAAAAACGAATTTCAAAACACTCTCTTACAGATTTCGCACTCCGCGCTTACATACTTTGAGTATTCCCGATATTAGTATAATGACTGCCAGGATGACCTTATGAAAAAGTCGCTGGCTCTGATCTTTGCCTTTTGTATTTTGGTTTCTGCCTGCCAATCTGCCTCAAGCTCTTCAACCGCGCGGCCTGGAGCAGTTTCGCTGACCGAGGCTGCCAATGTGCCGGGCGCTTTGACAAACATCCCAATGCCAATTGGCTACGGCGTCAGTGGCTCCTGGTTCGAATTGTATTTTACCGATCCGGCTGACCCGGCCTCGAAACAAGAATCAGGTGGGGTGGATGAGCCTCTGATAACCTCGCTGGATTCTGCCCGCGTTTCGATAGACATGGCGGCTTATAGCTTTAATCTCTGGGATGTTGAGTCCGCGCTCATCCGTGCCAGACGGCGCGGCATAAAAGTGCGCCTTGTGATGGAAAGCGACAATATGGGAGGCGATGTTCCGCAGGCCTTGATGACGGCTGGCATCCCCATCCTGGGCGATGGGCTTCCGGGGTTGATGCATGACAAATTTGTAGTGATTGATCGTGCAGAAGTCTGGACCGGTTCGATGAACTTCACGGAATCGGGAACCTATCAGGATAACAACAACCTGATGCACATCCGCTCTGCAGAAGTGGCCCAGCTTTACGAAGCTGAGTTCAACGAAATGTTTACGGATCATAAATTCGGCCCAAATGTGCTGCCTGCCGCCCCGCATCCTTCCATGACGGTTGACGGCACGCCGCTTCACATTTATTTCTCGCCGGATAATCATGTTCAATCCGCCCTGCTGGATTTGCTGAATAACGCCCGATCCAGCATTTATTTTCTGGCCTATTCGTTTACAGCAACTCCCCTGGCGGATGCCATCCAACAGCGCGCGGCTGCCGGAGTCAAAGTTTCTGGTGTGATGGAGTCCGAACAGGTTAACTTCAATGCCGGTAAGGTGTATGTGGGGTTCCGCAAAGCCGGTTTGGATGTTCATTTGGATGGCAACCCAGGCTTAATGCATCACAAAGTCATGATCATTGATGGCCGGATCGTTGTTTTGGGCTCATACAATTTCACAGCCAGTGCGGAAACGAAGAATGATGAAAACTTGATGGTGATCAATAATCCGGACATTGCGGCACAATTTACGAGGGAATTCCAACGGGTTTACGCGCTCGCCCAGCCATAACTTTTTTCTCCTTCCAGCGACTTGGTAAGTGAGGTTTACTTTAGAGATAAGCTTATGTTCAAACCAACCCGCATCTTCATGGTAACAACTGCTATGGAGGTGGCGATCATGGAGGCGGAAACCACAACGGGAGCGGCGGTGATTGATAAAAAAGCAGGCGTAGTAAAATAGGGCCGGACTGACTGGATTTGGCCTGCTTATGAATCTCTTGATTTTGTTTGGCGCCTTTGCCGCCTGGGGCATTGTTCATTCCCTGCTTGCCTCGCTCGCCTCGAAAGACTTCTTTCGCAAAACGTTGGGTGCGGGTTTCATGCGCCTCTATCGGCTTGGTTACAATATTTTTTCGGTGATCAGCCTTGTGCCGGTCCTCTGGTTGATGTGGGTGTTGCCTGACCGCACACTCTATACTGTTCCGGCGCCGTGGAAATACCTCATGCTGGCAGGGCAGGGCATCGCCGCCTTCCTTCTCCTTTACGGTGTTCTTCAGACGGATACGTTATCGTTCGTTGGATTGCGTCAACTGGTTGATCCGGAGCTTAAATCGGGAGTGCTTGTCACGAGCGGACTATATCGCTTTGTGCGCCATCCGCTTTACAGTGCGGGTCTGCTTTTTCTCTGGCTGACGCCTGCTTTGACGATCAACCAATTGATCGTGTATCTCTCTGCCACGCTTTATATTTTTGCAGGCGCCTATTTCGAGGAGCGTAAGCTTCTGCGTGAATATGGCGCGGCTTACGCGGCATATAGGTCCGTCACGCCGATGATCCTCCCCGGCTTGCTCTTCAAACGACGGTAGAGACGTAACATGTTACGTCTCTACCGGTGTGAACTTTTATGAATTTGCGTTTGGGGGTTAGTAACTCACCTTATGCAATAACATGCCCTTCTATATATTCTTATTCTCCTCCCCCAAATTCCGCCGTAGCGAAGCGAAGGTGTTCGGCATTTGGGGGATCGCGAAGCATCCCGCAGCGAAGCGAAGGGAGCTGGGAGGGGGCGTCTTGCGTAACACCAGTTAATAATTCTTTCATGATGCTGAGTATAATTACAGCCTGATGTCCGCATATTCTTATCCTGCTTCCCGACGCACGCCGCTTATCGCTCAACTTGTAACTGCCGTTGTCGGCGGCCTTATTTTATTCTTTGGCGCCATCTTCCTTTGGGTGTTGGGCTATCAACTGATCTATGCCGGGCGCATCTTTCCGGGCGTCTCGGTGGCCGGCGTGGATCTTTCGGGAATCTCCCCCCAGGATGCGGCTTTGAAATTAAGTCAAACCCTCTCATATCCGATCAGCGGCAAGCTGCTATTCCGTGATGGATCGAATGTCTGGGTCGCCGCGCCTGCGGAACTCGGCATGGTTTTTGACCCGTCCGCCAGCGCACAATCCGCTTATCGTCTGGGACGGAGCGGCGATGTGTTTGCAGCGCTGGATGGTCAGCTTCGCTCTCTCGAGTTTGGCGAAGAGGTCGCGCCGGTGATCGTATTCGATCAACGTGTGGCCAATCAATATTTACAAATCCTTGCGAAGAAGATCGATCAGCCCGCGCTCGAAGCCAGCCTGCACCTCGAGGGCACGAATGTTGTCGCACAGGTCGGGCAGGTCGGGCGAACCTTGAACGTTGCTGCCACGCTCACCTATCTGGGTGCGCGCTTGCAGACCTTCAGCGATGGTGAAGTTCCTTTGGTCGTTCAGGAGACGCAGCCTTCTTTGGTGGATGTCTCTTCGCAGGCCGATGCCGCCCGCAATATATTGAGTCAGCCCCTGCAACTAGTGATGCCCAATGCCGGTCCGGGCGATCCCGGCCCTTGGGTTTATAGTCCGCAGATCGTTGCCAACATGCTCGGAGTCGTACGCGTTCAAAATGGCGATAATGCTGACTTGCAGCTTGTTCTAAATCCGGATTCCGTGCGTCAAATGCTGGCAAACATTGCCACAAAAGTGGATCGTCCTGCGGTGAATGCCCAATTCCATTTCGATCCAACCACG
>PMLN01000361.1 GCA_003158885.1 Anaerolineae bacterium | reverse complement strand
GTCTAATTTCCCTTATCCACTATACTAACCCACAGGGCGTTCCGCCGCGAAGCCGCAACTACGAAGTTCTCACTGAATCCTCCTGTTGAGCAAAAACGCAATCTATGCCCGTGTTGAGTATATATATTTTCGCGGCACCCTCGCCCAATACGCATGACCTGTTAGACCTATAAGACCTGTTCGACCTGTGAGACCTGTCCGACTTCCCGAACTCTCATTTCGTTCTCAGATTTGAATAGAGGTATCGTGATAATATTAGGACAATACTGGTCGTAATAGTGGACAGTGCAACCCTTTGCTGGATGGGTCCGTTTTCAGCATCAATTTACAAAAGGAGAAAATATCATGGCAGGTATGTTGGTTCAACACAAGGTAAAAGACTTTGCAAACTGGAAAAAAGTGTTTGATTCTCAGGCTGATTTCCGTAAATCCAGCGGCGAGCTTTCAGCTCAGATTTACAACGATGCAGGCGAACCCAACAAGTTAATTCTTGTTTTTAAGTGGAATTCCGTGGAGAACGCTCAGAAGTTTGCTCATTCTCCAGAACTGAGGGCAGCCATGGAAAAAGCCGGTGTGGATGGAGCGCCTAATATTACTTTCCTAAACGAAGCCTAAGCCTGCAAAGGACAAAAGCAAAACCGTTCGCGCCAACTGCGATAGTGAAGCGCGTCGGCGCTTAATATTTTTACAAAAGCCCGTGAAAAATCACGGGCTTTTGTCTTGGTATGGTTCGGACTTCCGACCGCAAGCCGCAGCCGCTTCGTGAACCATTCGTGAGTCCACTGCAAAAACCTTTTTAACGCAAAGGACACGAAGGCATCCAAAGGTGTAAATCGTTTACAACCTTTGAGTGCACCCTGCACCAGAAAATATTTGACCTCTCGCAAAAGTCCAATACTAGAAGAGCAACGCACCTAACATCATGGATCTTTTCCCTTCGTGCCCTTTGTGTCTGTCGTGTTTAATTTTTTAAACTTATCCCTTCAACATCTCGTCGTGATTATTGTTTTCATCGGTCAAATCCAGTGCGGGCAATTCTGTGATCGAATTGAGTCCGAAATGCTGTAAAAATTCAGGCGCGGTGGAATACAGGATCGGGCGTCCGGGACCATCGGCGCGTCCCGATTCGATGATCAAGCCTTTGCTCAACAAACTCTTCAACATGCTGTCCGAGTTGACGCCGCGGATCGAATCGATCTGCGGATGCGTCACCGGCTGTTGGTAGGCGATGATCGCCAGCGTCTCGAGCGCCGCGCGGCTGAGATGAGTCGTCGTTTCGAGGCCGAGGAAGCGTTCGATCGTGGCCGCCAAGTCGGGAGCAGTGGTCAATTGCACGCGGCCGCTGTGCCGTTGCAGTCGCAGACCGCGCGTTTGAAGCGTAGTTTCCAATTCCTTCAGCGCGGCTTCGATCATGGACGGCGCCACATCCAGCGCCTCGGCCAGATGCGCGGGCGCCACAGGTTCGGCCGCCACGAACAGCAATCCTTCGATTTGAACCGAGAGCGGCAGGTTGTTCTCTTCATTTTCGCTCATGCTATAATAACTCCAATGATTATGATGTCGTTGCGAGGACCCGCGCTGTTTTCATGCAATGGATTGTAGATCGCTTCGCAATGACATGTAGAAAGTAAATGATGAAAAAAATAGTACTTGCCTTCCTTGCACTGGGTCTCGCAACCCTGGCCTGTTCGATCTTCGTCGGCGGACCGGATTATCCCGCCACGCCGATCCCGGTTTCGACCGAGGCGGTGCAAAGTTTACAGACCCAGGTTCAACAAAGCGTGGCCACCGGCACTGTTACGGGAACCATCACGCTTAACATCACCGAAGAACAACTCACATCCTATCTGGCATATTACCTGCAATCGCAGCCCAACCCGCTGGTGACGGATCCGCAGGTGCAGCTGCGCGACGGGCAAATGACGGTGTTTGGAAAATTTCAGCAGGGCATGTTCATCGCCAATGCCAGCGTCACCATGACCGTCGGCGTGGACGCGAACGGACAGCCGAAAATCCAGATCACACACGAGGACTTTGGGCCATACCCTGCCCCACAGGGCTTGAACGATGCCGTCAGTGCGTTGGTGGCCGAAGCCTTCACCGGTTCGCTCGGGCCTGTTGCCACCGGCTTCCGACTTGAAACCATCGCCATCAGTAATGGCGTGATGACCGTCACCGGCCGCATCAAGTAGGTAGGATTATACCAGTGGCTATCATGTCGTTGCGGAGTTACATGTCGTTGCGAGGAGGGCGCACTTCCCGACGAAGCAATCCCGTGCATCGAGCTTCCATATCGTTGCTAGAATCTTTCCCTTTTTCTTTTCTCCGTGATCTCTGTGAACTCTGTGGTGAAAAACTCCTCTCGTTTGATGTGTACAAAGCCATCTGTGCCCTCGCACTCACCTTCCTCCTGGCAGGCTGCCAGCTCGCCCAAGCCGGACACACCCTCGTCAACGTGACCCTCACCGCCGATGGCAAGTCTCAACAAGTCAGCGTCCCGGCCGGTAGTACCGTTCTGCAAGCCATCCAACAAACCGGCATCACGCCGGGCAACCTCGATAAATCCGACCCGCCCTTCTACGCGGTTCTTAACAATGGCGATACCGTCAAGCTGACGCGCGTGCAGGAAGAGTTCACCACCGAGGATCAAATGATTCCCTTTGAACAGCAGATCATCCGCAACGAGTCACTGCCCGAAGGACAAACGCGCCAGGTGCAGGCCGGGGTCAACGGCGAACAGGAGATTACTTACCGCCGCGTGCTGGAAGATGGGGTCGAGACCAGCAAAACGGTTGTCAAGACGGTGATTCTGCAAAATGCGGTGCCGGAGATCATGATGGTCGGGGCGCAGTCTTCATTTACACCATTATCCATTCCCGGTAAAATTGCATACTTGGCGGGCGGCAATGCGTGGATCATGGACACCTCCACCGCCAACCGCCGGCTGCTGGTCAACACCGGCGACCTGGATGGACACATCTTTGCGCTTTCATCGAACGGCAGTTACCTGCTTTTCACGCGCAAATCGAACAAACCGGCCAGCCAGCAGATCAATACGCTCTGGGCGGTCAGCGCCAAGTCGGATTCGCCTTCGCCCATCTATTTGAACGCCTCCAACGTTGTCCACTTTGCGGCCTGGCTCCCCAACGGCAGCACAACCGTGGCGTATTCAACTGTCGAGCCGCGCACCACTGCGCCGGGCTGGCAGGCCAACAACGACCTGTATGAGGTCAGCCTCAACGGATCGCCGCGCAAGATTTTGGATGCCAACAGCGGCGGGGTCTACGGCTGGTGGGGCATGTCCTTCGCCATTTCGCCGGATGGAAGTATTGCCTATGCGCGCCCCGATGGGATCGGGATGGTCAACACCGCCGGAGGCTACCTGGCTCCCCTGATCGATATCACACCGCTTCAAACCCACGGTGACTGGGCCTGGGTTCCAGGAATCAGTTGGGGCGGCGATGGAAAGACGCTGTATTATGTAGATCACGCTCCGGCTCCCGCGCCGATCACGGACGAGGAATCGCCCTCCTTCGATCTGAAGGCGGATTCGCTCATCAACAAATTCACGGCGCGCATCACTGAGCAGGTCGGAATGTTCGCGGCCCCGGTCGCCTCTCCCGTGCGCCAAAACGGACAGGAGAGTTCCTTCCAGGTTGCCTATCTGCAAGCCATCTTCCCTGCCCAGAGCGAGACCAGCCGCTATCGCTTGGTGGTCATGGATCGGGACGGGTCGAACCGCCGCACGCTTTTCCCGCCGCCCGATTCGACCGGCCTCGAACCGCAGACTCCTGCCTGGGCGCCCCTGCCTATTCAGGGACAGAGCGGTGATTTTCTGGCAATCATTTATCAGGGCAATCTTTGGCTGGTGGATAGTGGCAGCGGCCAAGCCTATCAGATCACAGGCGATGGCTTAATCACGAATATTGATTGGAAATAGGTCTCACAAGTCTTACAAGTCTTAAAGGTTCCACAAGTTGAGAAAGATAAAGTAAGTGAGAGGCAAGATGCAGAAAAGGAGATTGCTTCGGCACTCGCTCTGCTCGGCCTCGCAACGACATTTTTTAAGAGGCACTTATGCGAATTTTGATCACTGGCGCGGCCGGGTTTCTCGGCTCCCATCTTTGTGACCGCTTGTTGGCGGACGGGCACGAAGTGGTTGGCATGGATAATTTTGTCACGGGCAGCCGCGACAACATCGCCCATTTGATGGGCAATGACAAGTTCACTTTCTACAAGCACGATGTCTCCAACTATATTTTCGTGCCGGGCAAGATGGAGGCGGTCCTGCATTTCGCCTCGCCCGCCAGCCCCAACCCGCAATCGCCTTACGCCTATTTCAACCTTCCGATCCAGACCATGAAGGCCGGCGCGCTCGGCACGCACAATACCTTGGGTGTGGCCAAGGCCAACCATGCGCGCTTCCTGCTGGCTTCCACCAGCGAGATTTACGGCGATCCCTTGGTACATCCTCAGGCTGAAACCTATGCGGGCAACGTGGACCCGGTCGGCCCGCGCGCTGTCTACGATGAAGCCAAGCGCTTCGCAGAATCACTGACTATGGCCTATCACCGCCAGCACAATGTGGATACACGCATCGTCCGCATTTTCAACACCTACGGGCCGCGCATGGACCTCGAAGACGGCCGGGCGCTCCCCAACCTGCTCAAGCAGGCCCTGCTCGGCCAGCCGGTTACCGTGTACGGTGACGGCTCGCAGACGCGTTCCTTCTGCTATGTGGATGATTTGGTGGAAGGCATTGTCCGTCTTCTGCTTTCGAATGAGCACATGCCGGTCAACATCGGCAACCCGGTCGAGATGTCGCTGCTGCAATTTGCGGAAACGATCAATCGCATCACCGGCAATCAGGCGGGCATGGCCTTCGTCGCCGACGCGCGCAGCGCCCGCGATCCCCAGCGGCGCCAGCCGGATATCACCCGCGCCCGCACGATCCTCGGTTGGGAGCCTAAAGTGAACCTCGAAGAAGGCTTGCACAAGACCATTCCATATTTCAAGGAAAAACTGGGATTGACAGGATTGAAATGACCGTTATTCTCACTAACCCCCAGGAGCTGGCACGCTTTCTAAAATTCATAGCGGTCGGCGCCTTCGGCGCGCTGGTTGATTTCGGTATCGCCAACCTGCTGGCACACTTTTTCAGTATGCCGCTGGTCTATGCGGGCAGCATTTCCTTTATCTGCGCCATCATCAGCAACTTCATCTGGAACCGCTATTGGACCTATCCCGACTCGCGCTCGCGCCCCTTGCACCGCCAATTGGGCATGTTCTTTATCGTCAACGTGGCCGGCATCGCCATCCGCCTGCCGATCCTGAAATTCGGTGAGCCGCCCCTGCTGGCCTTTTTTCAGAATTTGAAACTGTCCGCCTCCATTACGCCGGATTTCCTCGCCCGCAATTTGACCCTCGCCATCGCGGTTGGAATTGTAATGCTTTGGAATTTCTTCGTGAACCGCTATTGGACGTATAATGATGTAAGCTAAAGAGGTCGGACAAGTCTAAAAGGTCTCACAAGTCTTACAAGTCAGGAAGCTTGTAAGATGTGAATTGCAGAAAAGGAAGAAGACATGTCGGTCATTCCGCTGTATACATCGAAAGGCGAAGCAGAAGCCTTTCTGGATTATCCCCATCTCTTCAACCGCAGCGGCGAATGGATCGGATGGGTACTCCCGGACCGGGATGTCTATTCCGTGCTGGGCTACTATGTCGGCTATTTGACGGATGACCGGCGCATTCTGCGCAAGCGCATGAACTTCGAGCGCAAGCCCCGTCTCGAAGTTCCGCCACCCCCGCCTCACAGGATTTCACTTCCCGCCAGTGTTCCGCTCGCGCCTCTCATGCGCGAAATAAATACCACCGAAACCGATGTTTTACTCGAGGAGCCTGACCGCCTGCACACGCTGGATGTGGGCGAACTCCGCGAAGATATGGATTAACACATGACTGAACCCTTCTCATCCAAAACCATCCGCGCTTCACGCATCCACCTGGCGCAATTGATGCATCCCGAACACGCCAACCTGCTCGGCAACGTGCACGGCGGCTGGATCATGAAACTGGTGGATGAAGCCGGCGCGCTGGCCTGTATGCGCCACGCCCAACGGCGCGTCGTGACCGTCGCCATCGACTCGATGGTCTTCCGCAACCCCATCAAGATCGGCGACTTGGTGCTGCTGAATGCCGAAGTGACCTATACCGGCCGCACTTCCCTGGAAGCCGAAGTACAGGTGCAGGCTGAGAATCCCATCACCGGCGAGCGCACGCATACCAATACGGCCTACCTGGTTTATGTCGCGCTGGATGACGCCGGCAAGCCCACACCCGTCCCACCGGTCAAGGCCGAGACGGAAGACGAGAAGCGCCGCATGGAAGCCGCCCGTGAACGCCAGTCCCATCGTCTGGCAAACAAGTAGAGACCTCCTCGACTTGTCCGACCTGTCCGACTTGTAAGACCTTTCAGACTTGTTCGACTTGTAAGACCTATTCGACTTGTTCGACCTGTTCGACTTGTTCGACTTTTGAGACCTTTTAGACCTCTCCGACCTCTTAGCCTTGAAGAAACCCATCCTCCTCCTCCTAATCCTCTGTGCCCTCGTCGGCGTATTCATTTTCCGCGACTACGGCTTCACCTGGGATGAGCCGCTCTTCTATAAATATGCCGATGCCTTGGGCTATGCCTATAATCCCGCTAATTGGTTCAGCGGACATTTCGATCTCAATAATTCCTACGGTCCCAGCGCCAGCGACCACAAGAACCGCGGCCCCGCCTATTTACTCCTGGCGCGCGAGCCGGTGTACCTGATCGAAACCCTCCACGTCAACACCGATGATGCCTGGCATCTGATAAATTTTCTGACCTTCCTGCTGGGCGTTTATTTCATTTACAAAATATGCGAACGCCTCATGCAGACCTGGGCCGCGCTGGCGGCTTCGGCCCTCTTTGCCTTCCAGCCGCTCTTATGGGGACACGCCTTCATCAACCCCAAAGACCCTCCCTTCCTTGTATTTCTAAGCGGCTCGGTCTATCTGGGCTTCCGCATGGTGGATCAATTAACGGAATCCAAAAGCCAGACCCCGCTTAAAACATTTTTGCGGGTTTTACTGCCCGCCTTTGTTTTGGGCATCGCCACCTCCATCCGCGTGCTTGGCCCCATGGCGGGCTTATTCGTCGTGGTCTATTTCCTGACGCGCCATCCCACGCGTCAGTCGTTCTTATGGATGGCTCTCTACGCCGCGCTTTCCATCGTCGTCATGCTGGCCGCATGGCCCTATCTCTGGGAAAGCCCGCTGCGGTTCGTTCAGGTCTTCCAGTTCATGTCGGATAACCCAACAGGCCTGCAGGTGCTGTTCGCCGATCAAATCTACCGCGCCTATGATCTCCCGCTCCGCTACATCCCCTTCTATTTATTCTTTACGCTGACAGAGCCGGTCTGGCCTCTCTTTGCGATTGGCTTCGTTGCCGCAGTTATTAAATTGAAGAAGGATTTTCCAAAGCTGATCCAGGCCGCCTTGATCTTCGCCTGGTTCCTCATCCCGCTTGCCTACGACATCCTGCGCAACCCGCCCGACTTCGACGGGATGCGGCACTTCCTCTTTATGCTTCCCCCCGTCTTTATCTTTGCCGGCTTTGCCTTCGAACTGATCTTTCAGAAAATCAACCGTACTTGGATCAACGCCGCGCTCGTGATCGTCCTGCTTGCGCCCGGCCTCTACGGCATCATTCAATTGCATCCCTACGAATATACCTATTACAACTCCTTCATCGGCGGTACGGGCGGGGTCTTCCGCCACTACGAAACGGATTACTGGTTAACCTGTTATAAGCAGGCCGTGCAAGAGTTCGATCAAGAACAAACGGGACCGGTCAATCTCTACGTGCACCGCGAGGCGGAGGTCGCCGCGCCCTACGCGTCATCCAATGTCACCGTCTTGGATGAGCGCGGCGCGTTGAATCAAATCGAGCCTGGCGACTTTGTTCTGGTGAACACCCGCTCCAACGAAGACCAGCACGACTTCCACGGCGCTCCCATCGTCTTGAGCGTTGGGCGCGCCGGCGCCACATTTTGCGTGATTAAAAAGGTGCCATGACCACTCATCGTGAACGTATCCAGGCCTGCCTGGCAGGCGAAATCCCCGATCAAACCCCCGTTGCTCTCTGGCGGCATTTTCCGGTGGACGACCAGTCGCCCGAAACCCTGGCCGCCGCGCAGATCGCCTTCCAGCGTACCTATGATTTCGACCTGGTCAAGGTGACGCCCGCATCTTCGTTCTGCCTGCACGATTGGGGCGCAGAAGATGAATGGCGCGGCAACCCCGAAGGCACGCGGCAATATACGAAACGCGTCATCTCACAGCCGCAGGATTGGGGACGCTTACCCCTTCTCGATTCGAGCGCGCCTCATCTGGCCGATCAATTGGCCTGCCTGCGCCGCATACGCGCCGCCCTCGGCCCGCACGTCCCCATGCTCCAGACCGTTTTCAATCCTCTCGCGCAGGCCAAGAATCTGGCGGGAGGGGACGCCTTATTGGTGCATTTGCGGAAATATCCCGAGGCGGTCATGCAGGGATTGCAAACCATCGCCGCCACCACACGCCGTTTCATCGAAGCCGCCCGCGCTACCGGCATTGACGGCATCTTCTATGCGGTTCAGCACGCCCAGGCCTCCTTGCTGAACGAAGAGGAATGCGCGCGCTTCAATCACAGCCTCGATGTACAGATTTTGGAAGCCGCGCAGGGCTTATGGTGCAACATGCTTCACATCCACGGCCTGGATATTTATTTCGACCAGCTTGCCAAATATCCCCTGCAGATCGTCAACTGGCACGACCGCCAGACTCCGCCCTCGCTCGCCGAGGCGCAAAAGGTTTTCAAAGGTGTGGTCTGCGGTGGCGTGAGCCGTGAGACGCTGGTCTACAAGACCCCACAGGAAGTACGCGCGGAAAAAGAAGACGCCATCCGGCAAACGGGCGGAAGGCGCTTGATCCTGAGCACGGGCTGTGTCGTGCCGGTCATCGCACCGCACGGAAACATTATGGCGGCCAAATGAGCCTGAGGGTAATTGCGGGCAGCGCCAAGGGCCGCGTTATTAAATCCGTACCGGGCGATATGACCCGCCCGATCACCGACCGGGTCAAGGAGTCTTTATTCGACATCCTGGCCGGGGATGTGGTTGATTCGAACTGGTGGGACCTGTTCGCTGGCACGGGCGCGGTCGGCATCGAAGCCCTCAGCCGCGGGGCCGCCTTCTGCCGCTTTACGGATTTGAACCGCATCCCGGTGGATACGATCAACGCCAACCTGGCGACCACCCGTCTTTCTTCGCGCGCCGAAGCGAAACGCGCCGATGCCTTCGCCTCCCTCGCCTCGCCTCCCGACCGTTACTTCCACTATATTTATATCGCCCCGCCGCAATACAAGGGCATGTGGAGCGAGTCCCTGGCCGAACTGGATTCCAACTTGAGCTGGCTGGCGGAAGACGGCTGGGCGATTGCCCAGATCAACCCCAAGGAATATCAGAGCCTGGAGCTGCACGGCCTGCAGGAATTCGACCAGCGGAAATACGGAAGCACGCTGCTGGTGTTTTACGAACGAACGTAGGGGTAAGGGGTTAGGGGTTAGGTGCCGACCGCCATGTGAGTGCTGA
>PMLN01000003.1:10023-11502 GCA_003158885.1 Anaerolineae bacterium | reverse complement strand
CGTTTTTGTTTTATCTTGAGGAGGCTTTCATGAACATTGATGAGCAGGTTGAACTTTTGATGCAGGGTACGGAGTATGGCGATGAGGATCTCAAAAAAGCCATGACCGCTGAACTGCGGGCGCGCCTGGTTGAAGCGGCAAAAGAGGGGCGGGGTCTGCGCGTCTATTGCGGTTATGACCCGCGCACCTCTGATCTGCATGTGGGGCATACCATCACCATGCGCAAATTGCGCCAATTCCAGGATTTGGGCCACGAAGTGACCTTCCTGATCGGTACCGGAACCAGCATGATCGGCGACCCATCCGATAAGGATAAGCTGCGCGCCGTGTTGTCGAAGGAAGAGACTGAATACAACGCTCGCACCTACGCAGAGCAGGCTTTTACGATTTTGGATCGCGAGAAGACCAAAATACGCTTTAACCATGAATGGCTGCTTGATCTTAAACTCGCCGATATGATCAAGCTCGGTTCGGCATTTACCATTCAACAATTCATCTCGCGCGAGAATTTCAAACTGCGCTGGGAGAAGGGCGATCCGGTCTATTTGCATGAAACCTTCTATGCGCTCATGCAGGGCTACGACGCGGTGGCCATGAATACCGATGTCCAGGTGGGCGGCAGTGACCAGTTATTTAATATCATCACCGCCGGGCGCAAATTGCAGGAACTCTATGGCGAGCGGCCCCAGATCGGCATACTGGTCAGCATCCTGCCGGGAACCGACGGGGTCGTGCGCATGTCCAAATCCCTGGGCAATCACATCCCGATTCATGCCCTGCCCGGCGACATGTACGGCAAGGTCATGAGCATCCCGGATATTGCCATGCCGGCCTACTTCAAGTTGGCCACGCGTTATACGCCGTCACAGATCCGGGAAATCGAGGCCGCCTTGAAAAATAATTCGCGCCATCCGCGCGATATCAAGATGGAATTGGCGCGTGAGATTGTGGAAATCTTCCACGGGAAAGCCGCCGCGCAGGAAGCCGAGGAAGGCTTCAAGCGTGTCTTTCAGGAGCGCGAAGCGCCCGAGGAAATGCCCGAATTCCAATTGCCGCAGGGTGCGACCGTGGTGGATGTTTTATTGGGCGCCGGTTTGGCATCCAGCAAAAGCGAAGCTCGCAGGTTGATCGAGCAAAAAGGCGTCCGCCTCGATGGCAAAACGCTCGAGCACGGCGATGTTCCCTTCCCGCACCCAGGCGTCCTGCAAGCGGGCAAGCGCAAGTTTGTCAGGGTTAAATAACGAAGATTACGCATCGTCTCGAAGGTTTGGGCCAAAACCCGGCTCGCATTACAGCAACCTTCGGGACGTTCAGGAAAAACAAAATGCGCCGTGAGGCGCAAATCGTCAATCATCAATCGTCAATCATCAATCGTTAATCGTCAATCGTAAATAATGCAGAGGCGTCGACGGGATTCGAACCCGTGATGAGGGTTTTGCAGACCCTTGCCTTACCACTTGGCCACGACGCCATCTTTCG
>PMLN01000003.1:0-9944 GCA_003158885.1 Anaerolineae bacterium | reverse complement strand
GGTTTGCAATCCTCATCCAGAGCGGGCGATGGGATTCGAACCCACGACCTTCTCCTTGGCAAGGAGACGTACTACCGCTGTACTACGCCCGCAAATTTATGCCCACATATGGGTGGGCATAAACGTGTAACACCTATTTGCGATCCACCCATGGGGGGTGCTTTTTTAAGCCATTTCCGCGCCGGAGAGAGCCATAAATGAGGGTCTCTGTTCCGCTTGGAGTGTTGGTATTCCATTCGCAAGTTGCGCTATTATAACCGAGGAACTAAAAACCGGCAACGTCAAATAGGTCGGGCATGGTAGTACTTTGCGTACAGCGCGACGAAGATTGCCGTCACTGCCAGAAACGCCCAACCCCTGTCAAGCATGATCGTTTGCTCAAGGGCGGAGTGTTGAAATAAGAGAGAGATCACTCTTCTTGAAAACAGTTCCCACATCACGCTGAAGACAATATAGCTCGCAGCGATCAGCACTTGCTGTGATCTCCATATGTTGCGATTTCTATTTATCTGTTGGTCTACCCGCCTTAGAAAGTCTGCCGTGTTGCTTTTCATGATGGCCTCCGGAGGCATTAAGTTTGTACGCGGCGTATGAAACAATGTCCTCGATCAGGCCATCATCGGCAGCGCCGGCATCAACGGCAGCGGATGCCTCCTCCAGGATTTTGGCAAGACCCGGTACATGTTCAACCACGGTTGCGACCCGGACCACGAGGGTATCCTTCTTGCCGAACCCATCCAATAGGGTTGATGCACGCACATCCAGAAAGTCGGCGATCTTGATAATCGTATCCAGGTCGATCAATTCTCCTCGGAGTGCGCGCAAAATGGTAGTGTGGGACGTCCCTATTGCTTCTGCCATTTGTCGTGAACTCCACCCGCGCTTACGAGCTTCATCCTTCAGTAAGGTCTGTAGCATGGTGTCCTCCAGCCGGAAATTATACCATACATTTGGAAGCTAACACGCACAAACCCCCATAGGTGCTACTTGACGCACAAAAACCCGGGTGGTACAATGACGTTCCAATCAGAACGCCAGTTGCGTTCCATTCGGGCAATACTTATTCCGAGGCGATATGATCATCAACAACAGAGTATTTTTCGGAATGCTTCAAAAACCAGAGCTCGTCAAAAGAAATCTCCATGAAGCCGCGTTGCTGGCCCAGGTACGCAGATATTACTGCACCCCCATGACTTTGGCAAGGAAGTGCACGGCCAACTGTCAGAATTGCAAGCCCACTCTTCAGAAAGCGATTTACTCCATGCCGGTCGGGGAACAGAAACCTTTCGGGCTTCTGGTGTACCGGCTCAGAAATCTCATGAGCGAAAAGGTAGAGGTGGAACATGTCGCTCAAGTCCGCACCGTGGATAACTTCGGCACCAAGGATGATACCAACGTATTCGATGCCCTGCTCGCCGAAGTTTCGTAAGCCCAAATCTTAGAAACGAGGTTACATGAAGAAGGTTCTTTTGATCGTCCTGGCGATCGCGGCGCTGTTCTCCTTCGCTGTGCCGCAAGTTGACGCACGCGCAGATACCGCCTGCGTTTTTACCGGCCCACACTATGCACGTGTAGCTCCATTTCCGCAAACGTCCAAGGATTGGACCATCTACATTCCCAATTTTCCTCATTGGCCGCCGCACGAACCCTACGGCTACCCGGCAACCACATTTCCGCAGCGCATTCTCAATCTGACATCCTGGACGCATGACACCGAATACATCCAATTATCACCGACGGTCATAGCGGCCATGGCAAAGCTCAATGGGAGCATGTGGAATTACCTCCACAACGCGTCCGACGGGACGTTCTTCAACGGCAATAAATTGGGCGTGGATACCTTCCCTGGGAACATGCTGTGGATCATCAACATGAAATACCGTGCCGGCGCCTGCTGGGACGAAATTGCCACAATTCCTTACAACCCAAACAACGCCGCAAACATCCTCAATGCGACCGATGCGTATCTTGGGCGCCAAACCAATATGAAATACACCACCTGGCCCCTGGTGACGGTCAACGGTGCGGAATACATTCCGCTGCTCTACAAGGGCGATGGACTGAAGATCAGCGGCTCTGACCCGGGCAGCTTGTGGATTGAAGATCAGTACCTTGCGCACTTTCCGACATTGCCGATAGATGCGGTCGCGACCACTGCGCTTTATGTGCGCACTCAGCCGGACTTCAACAGTTCTTCGCTGGAAATCCTTCAGCCTGGAGCGTCCATGACCGTCACGGCATACGTCCCCAATGCTTATCGAACCTACGCCAAGATCCACGATCCTGTGGGCAATAAGGACGGCTACGTGACGCTGGTTTATTCGCTGGGGTACACCACCACCTGGAACATGGGCGCACTGCCTGTGCCCGTTCCCTAATTGAACAAAAATCTCCCCGTGAAAGCGGGGAGATTACTTCCCCCGGAGGCATCATGAAATCTCGCCCAAGAAGCGTGGAGCGCAACGTCGCGGCTTACCTTACCCAGCTACTTTCCGATAACGGAAAGATAACTTCTCCCCTGCATCGAATTCCGGTCTTAGGCCGCGAAGGTCCGGATATTTCGTATGACAAAAATGTGAAACTCATCATTGACGTGAAGTCCCGCCTCAAAGTGCCGGCTTGCATGCTGGCCGGGAAGTCCGAGCTGCTCCTGGCGGATTTGTTCTGCTTCCGCCTGGAAGATCTGCTCAAGCTCCCGCACATGGGCGTTACCAGATCCGTCGAGGCATCCAAGACAGTCCGGAAGTGGTGGGATCACATGGACGAATGGACGCGCGCCAATGAACCCGATGGAATATCCGCAATCGTTCTGCATCGCCCCCAGATGCCTATCGGCCATTCTACGGTTGTCATTTCACTTCAAGATCGGAGCAAACTATGCCATCGTCTCAGTTAGCCATATCTCCAAGCACCAACTCAGAATTGTCCGATGTCCTGCGCGACTTGCACAGCTCACTGGAACAGGCCGCCGCAAATGCGATCAACCAGGAAACCGATGGGCAGCAGTGGACGGCTCTGGAAAAGCGCGCCATGGTCAAAGTCCGCGTCCTGCAACTGCTCAACGGTTTCGATCTGGCGACCATTCTGGAGCGTGGACAAACGCTGCATGAGATCGATCAGGAAGGGCTGGTAGGCGTGTTCCCGGGCAACTATCATAGCCTTGAGGAGATCGCCGCCGATGTCGGGATTTCCACGGCTGAACTCTCGGATACCCGCGCTCTGTGCGACATCATCTTCCCCTGGCTGGAAGCCAATTCCGGCAAGCCGGTCGCGGAATGGTGGGATCAGGTCGGCAAGTCGAAGTTCCGCGAAATGGTTCCGGTATTGCGCGCCCTTATCACGGGAGCGGCGACCACTGATCGCGCCAGCGTCGCGGAAGCCGTAAGGAACATTCTGGACAACGTCCAGGCTACGGCCAGCGCCGCAGGTCAGGACCAGCTCTCACAAGACGAGTTGCGCTACCAGGGAATTCTCAATGTACTGGAAGCCGGGCATTTGCCAGTGCTGGAAATGCGGCGCGTCATTCATCCAAATCATACGCCTGATATTGCCGGTGTTCGTTTTACCCGCGACGGCGTGAATTACATCGTTCTCAAGACAAGCCCGGATCAGGAAGTCATGTTCGCTCGTTTGATGGGAACACACACGAATATCGTGACCGTGCCTGCCGGCGACCACGAACGCCTGGTGGGTCAGATCGAGACACTGCGCCTATGAACACGGTGTATGACTTTCAAGCGCACCAGGAAGCGATGGCAGGCGCGGAGCGGTCGCTTCTGGCAACTGTCATCTCGCATGGCGATGAATTGAAACACGCCGAGCTTCTTCTCCCGCAGGACTTTGCGTTTCCCTCGCATCAAGTCCTGTGGGCGGAAATCCTGGCGTTTGGCCGGGATGGGCAGCTCTCCATTCAGGCAGTCATCAATTCCCTGGTTGCAAAAAGCCAGCTCAGCGACCTTGGACATGAGTTTGGGTCCGTGATGGGCATGGATTATCTCAATGAACTGGTTACCTATTCCGCTGCCCAGTCCACCGAGTATTTCGCGCAGACCGTCATGAACAGCGCCGTCCAGCGCGCCGTTCGCCGTTCGGCGGCCTTATGGGCGGCAGACAGCGACCGGATGGATCTTCCGCCAGACGAACTATTGGACCGGATCGAAAGCGACATTCTGACCATGAGGCGCAATCGCGGAAATGATGGTCAGTCGATTGGAAGCCTGCTGGATCTGTTCCAGAAAGTCACCGAACAGCGCCGATCCGGTACGTTCGTGCCGGCATTGACCCCACATATCATTCCCATCAAGTCCATCGTCAAGTTTTACGAAGCGCAGGATTACCCGATCATCGCGGCGCGGCCTGGAGAAGGCAAGTCCTCCATCATGCGCTACGAAGCATTCTATGAGGCAATCGAAGGGCGGCCTACCACCATCCTTAATCTGGAGAATGGCGAACTGGAATACGCCCGCCACCTGGTCTCTCTTCAGACCCAGATCGACAACGAACTGCTGCGCAACCCAAGCGCCCTCACTGACGATCAGATGCAACGAGTGAAGGATGCCATCGAGAACTTGAGAGCCATTCCCTTGCGCATCATCACCATGGGGGCGCCGACCATCGAAGAGGTGTCGCGGGTGTATCTCGATGCCGTTCGTTGGGGAACCAAGTCGTTTTGGTTGGATTATGTCCAGCTTATCAACAACCGTGTCAACGATCTCAATACCAACACGACCATCTCTTCCACCCGGTTGCGCGGTCTGTCTCAGAAGCATCATATTCCATTGATCATCGCTTCCCAGATGTCGCGAAACATTGTCAATCGCGGCACGGACGCAGAACCGGAATTATCCGATCTGCGCGATAGCGGAAGCCTGGAGCAGGATGCGACGCATGTTTTGTTCCCGCGCATGGCGTGGGGAGCCAATCCCCGCCCGCAGGACATTGCTCAATTTCCTGAAAATCAAGATGGAGCCATCCGCGTCGTTCCGCTGCGGGTCTACATCAAGAAGAACAGAAATGGATCTGTAGGAAAGACCAATCCCTTCAAATGGGATCGATCTACAAACAACTTCGAGGCATTGTGATCAACGTTGTTTTCCAAGGCAGACCACTCCAGTCTTTCAAGACCTTCATCCTGAGGCGTGGCAATCGATATTTCCTTCGGCTGATGACTGTCGTGTTCTACCAGAACAGCCGAGGGAACGTGAATGCCGAAGGCTTGTACAAGGCACTCTTTGAAGTGGTCCGGCATCCCGGACAAATTGAACTCTGGATCTTCATTGGAAACCGTACTGTAGTTTCCGTTATCGGAAAGCCATTCCCAACTTTCGAGGTAATAAAAAATGATAGCGAATAAGCACTCCGACACTGTTTTGTGTTCCGCCGGCAAAGGCGAACTGAAGCGCGAAGACTGTCTCGCGTGCGCCAAAAACAATCAACAAACCTGCGGCTTTGATTACATCCTTGTCAAGGCCATTCTGGATGATAAGGACCGCACTGGAATTCACGTCACCGATCTCACGGGCTGCCTGCGCAAGGCTTGGTACACCAAGACAACCACAGCTCCTGAATACATTCATGCCCAGATGTACCGGCTGATCGGGAACATCGCTCATTCCGTCCTGGAACACGCCGGCGACGGTGATGAGGCGGAGATCCCAGTGTACGCGCTTGGCCTTGAGGGGAAGATGGATGTCTATCGCGACGGTCGCATCATCGATTTTAAGAGCACCAGATGGCTAACGCCATCGAAACTTCCATACGGTAGTCATGAACTGCAAGTCAATATCTATGCTGAAATGCTTCGCCAGAACGGGAAGGATGTCCGGTCTGCGGCGATCCAGTACATCGACATGTCGGGCCCTACCAAGTGCCGGACATGCAAGGTGATGTACGTTCCCAATGGGGCGGGCGACCTCTCCTGCCCCAAGTGCGGCAAGTCCTCCAACGAAGCCCACACTGGCGCGGTATTGATCGAGATCCCGCTGAGAGATCCTGCGGAGATCCAACAACTCATTGAAGAAAGGAGAAACAAACTGCTCAAAGCTCTTGAGACGGGCGAAATGCCCGACACGGAGCCCAGCTTCCTGTGCGAGTATTGCCCGTTCGTTGAAATTTGTACGATCTAACATTCCGACAACAGAAACCAAATCTAATTTATGGAGAAAATCAAATGAGCTTTTCATTCCAGACTGCGGTTCGCGAACAACTGAAGGCCCGTGTGGCGATTGACGGCCCGTCTGGTTCGGGCAAGACCTGGACCAGTTTGACCTGCGCCACGGCATTGGCTGGCCCGAACGGCAGGATCGCCGTGATCGACACCGAACGAGGGTCTGCCCGGTTATACGCGGATTTCTTCAAGTTCGACGTGCTCGAGCTGCCGATGGATCATCGCATGTTCAACCCGGAAGTGTACGTTGAGGCGCTGCATGCGGCAGAGGAAGCCGGCTACAACGTCATCGTGATCGACAGCCTGTCCCATGCCTGGGAAGGCGAAGGCGGCGCGTTGTCATTGGTCGACCAGGCCGTGGCCGCTTCCAGATCCGGCAACTCGTATGTTGCCTGGAGGAAGGTGACGCCGCTGCACAACAAGCTGGTGGATGCCATGCTTCAATCCCCCGCTCATATCGTCTGCACCATGCGCTCCAAGATGGAATACGAGCAAAGGGAGGAAGGCGGCAAGAAACAGGTCGTGAAGGTTGGCATGGCGCCCATCCAGCGGGCTGGCATGGAGTACGAGTTCACCATGGTGGCCGACATTGATGTGGATCACCGCCTGATCGTCTCCAAGTCGCGTATGAAGGAACTGGCCGACCGCCAGATGGTCAAGCCGGATGTCAAGTTCTTCAAGGAACTGGCGGACTGGCTGAACGGCGGCGCGCCGGCAACGGAGCGTCCCAGCCAGAAGGCTCCCATTGGCATGAGCATGGCCGCCGCGGAGACCAAGTCCTACGACATGTCGTTTGCGGACTTACTCACGGCTGCGCAGAAGAAGTACAACGTGACCGAAGAGCAAGTTCGCGCCGCTCTGAGGGCTGCAAAATTCACCACGTACACGCCCGACATGGCGACTGCGGCGATGACCGCGATCGGCATGGCGTTCCAGAAGCCGGTCGAAGAAGAGGTGCCCGACTTCGCTAAGTAAGGAAAGGACCACCGCGCCAGGCATTGCCTCGATTGGCCTCCTGGACGACCTGGCGCGGTGGAACCTGTTTCCATATCCGCAATTGTCCAATCCTATTTAATTTGGAGAACACAATGAATATGTTTGGCATGAACCAAAGAACCGTCGATGGCAGACAGCGCGCCGAGATCGTCGTTGAAGGATGCGGCGTGAAGGATGTCCCTGGCACTCAGCCGATTATCTGGATCGAAACCATGGACGGCAAGATCACGATGTATGTGTGGGCCGATATCGCTCAAGGCGAACCCACCCATATCATTGATCTCACCGATGCACAGGAGAAGTTCCGAGAATGATCCCATACTGCTGGTTGCAGTCGTTTTGATGACTGCCTGGGTCAGGTATTACCTCAGATCGTAGGAGACACCATGATTACCCCTTGTCCCCATTGCAAGACAAATGCCAATGTTTACTTGATTGAAACCACAACGATGGAATACGTGCACGGCATTGCCGTGGAGTGCGCCGGCTGTGGAATGAGATCCGTCGCTGTGGACCAAGACGCAGGCGATGACGCTGCGATGAACGAATGGAATAAGATGGCGAAAAACCTGGCGGCTGCCACTGTACAGGAATGGATTGTCAGGCATGGCCGCTAATCCACGTTTTCTTGCTCTTCTTGAAGAGCTAAAGACATCTGACCGCATCCCGCGATTGCTGGATGAAATCAAAGAGCTGCATATCAGGAAATCGGCTGGATACGCCGGCGCAGATAGCTCCGATGCTTTTGCGAACTTTCGCGTCGCGGAAGTCTTCCACATACCGGCAGAGGTCGGCGTCCTGATCCGGATGAGCGACAAGTTTGTCCGCGCAGGAAATCTGATCACCAACCCGAATAACGACCTGGTTGGCGAGAGCATTCAGGATACATTGATGGATCTGGCTTCCTATGCGCTGATCTGCCTGTGCCTGGTCGAAGAAGCAATGACGTTTGGATATAAAATCCGCACGTTCCTGGCTGGAATACAGCAGAGTGTTTACAAAACTATTCACCCCAAGGGTGAAGGAGAGCAATGAAGCATAACATTGTGAGAATAGAGATCGAGACCGTCAAGCCAGGGACGGTTGTGCGCGGCAAGATGATCAACGTCTTTTTGAAGCCTCCGCCAAGATATTGTTGGTTCCCACGTCTGCCGGTTCGCACCGTTTACGATACCGGGCTTGTGCGTTTTGATGGAGGCGGCCACTTCCTCCGCTTCGATGCCCTTGGGCTCGAAGCGGACGGCATCACTGCCGGCGATGTGGAGTTCCTGATGACCACCGTTGGCGCCGATATGCTGTTCAGGAACGATCTGCAAATGTTGGTGGGGCGGGCAGAGAGCAGCCCGGAGGTGTTCAGGGATCGTCCGGTGTCGGTCGGAATGGCTCTTTATGAAGTCGAGCGAGACGCATCGGTAAAGTTTACCAAGTGGCTGGATCTGGAAGCAATATAGCTTTTCGATACAAATAATATACTTGACGCACCAGAGCGTTTGTGCTAGAATGTTGGTATGAAAACCAACAGTGGCTTGCCCAGTACCTTGCAAGGCGCGATAATATACTTCTCCAATCAGAAAGAAGCCATTGATTTTGTCGCTAGTTTGCGCTGGCCCAAGGGAGTCACATGCCCGAATTGTGAAGGTAAAGAACAATACTTTTTGGAGACTCGCAAGGTGTGGAAGTGCAAGAAATGTGGAAAACAATTCTCTGTCAAAGTTGGTACTATCTTCGAGGACTCCCCCGTCAAGTTGAATAAATGGCTTGCCGCAATTTGGATGATTGCCAATGCCAAGAATGGCGTTTCGTCTTATGAGATTGCCCGTTCCTTGGGTGTCACTCAAAAATCTGCTTGGTTTATGCTTCATCGAATTCGATTAGCTATGCAGATTGGTTCTTTTTCCAACCTTTCTGTACAGGTAGAAGTTGATGAGACCTATAACAAGTTGACTGGAAAGAATTCTAGCTCGGTTTCATTGGGGAGCGTCGCGGTATAAGACGCCCCGAAATTAGAGGAAGAAAAAGTGCCAAAAATTAATCCAGAGATACTCATTTGGGCTCGCAAAACGGCAAGTCTCACCCTGGATGAAGCCGCGAAGAAGTTATCCATTCTGGATACGCAAAACTCATCCGCGGTTGACCGTCTTGCAGAATTTGAGACAACGGGGATATTGAGTCGTTCCTTGTTGGTAAAGATGTCAAAGGCTTACCGAAGGCCGCTCTTGACATTCTATATGGCCGCGCCTCCTCGAAAGGGAAATCGGGGTCAAGACTTCCGTACACTTCCCAAAGATTATTCAGCGTCAGAAAATGCTTTCCTCGATGTTCTCATTCGTAATGTAGTAGCGCGACAGAGTATAGTTCACTCGGCGTTGGAGGAGGACGAAGAGGTTGAGCCGCTTCAATTCATTGGATCATCCAAGATGTCCGATGGGGTAGCGGCTGTTTTAGCATCTATCAGAAAGACGCTCCAAATAAATCAAGGTGAGTTTTATGCTCAGTCTAGTCCGGATGATGCTTTTGCTTTGTTGCGCGAGTCCGGTGAGGCAAAAGGAGTTTTTGTTTTACTAATTGGAGACCTCGGAAGCTGGCATACCAAAATTGATACTGAAATATTTCGGGGCTTCGCTTTAGTAGATTCGATAGCACCATTCATTATTATAAACGACCAGGATAGTCATTCTGCGTGGTCATTCACGCTCCTCCATGAACTTACTCACCTATGGCTTG
This sequence comes from Anaerolineae bacterium, assembly GCA_003158885.1. GTDB lineage: Bacteria > Chloroflexota > Anaerolineae > Anaerolineales > Villigracilaceae > Fen-1038. Next base: position 58 of record PMLN01000003.1, on the reverse strand, counting down.
GTCAAACTGGGGTAAGTAACTCAATAAAAACTAATCCAATTGAGAAATTTTGCAACGA
>PMLN01000047.1 GCA_003158885.1 Anaerolineae bacterium | reverse complement strand
AAGGCGGAAGGATGAAGGAGAATTGGGAATGGGGAATGGTTGATGGATCATGGTTCATGGTGAATGGTTCATGGAGGATGAACGGGGATTCGATCAAGGATGAAGGATGAATTATGAAAGCCACTGTGAGTTTCAACCTCTCGCTCAAACCGCCGTATTGCTCAGCCACTATATTGCTCAACCGCCGTTCTCGGCGGGAGGTGCCGCGTTTCAATCAACTTGTCCCCAAAGTACAAGAACGGGAACGATGTCGAGGCACAGGGATTCAATCATTGTAGTGGGCAGGTCTGAGNNATCTCTCGCACCTGCCCAAATCCCCCTTCTGACAGCCGCCGCCGCATCGCGCACTTTAGAAGGCTTATCCTGGCTGTTCTCCTCGGGTCGCGGTTGCCGCGGTGGTTGGATGCGGTTGAGCCACCCACGCAAAGCATGATTCCCCGTCGTGTTGCAATAAGAAATTTGTTCATTAGATTGCTTTTGCGCCCAGGCTAGTTTGTGTGTATACTTGTTATTAACCACATCAAAGGTACTGGTACTGATGGGACAAAAGGAAGCTAGAGCAAGAGTAAAAATCAACGAATTGCTCAAAGAGGCAGGCTGGAAGTTCTTTGATGATTCACAAGGCAAAGCAAATATTGTCCTTGAGAACAACGCCAAAATCACTGAGAGCCAGGTTGACGCGTTTGGTGTAAATTTCGAAACCACAAAGAACGGCTTTATTGATTTTCTTTTGCTCGACAAAAAGGGATTTCCCTTTATCGTTCTTGAGGCAAAATCAGAAGATAAACATGCGTTAGCGGGGAAAGAACAGGCGCGCAAGTATGCTCAATCTCAACACTGTCGCTTTATTATTCTCTCGAATGGCAATTCACACTATTTTTGGGATTTGCAGCGTGGTAGTCCTGTTGCGATTACTAAATTTCCTTCCCCTGATTCAGTGGAAGGTTATTCCAGTTTCAAGCCTAACCCTGCTGGTTTGATTCGGGAAGTAATTGATAAAGATTACATTGTTCTTACACAGAAACCCGATTACAAAAATGATCCCGCCTGGATTTCAGAAAGCACTCGTGGGCAATTTATCCAAAACAACGGCTTGCGTTTTCTACGATGTTACCAACTAAAAGCCGTTGAAGCCATTCAAAAAAGCGTAAAAGAAGGAAAGGATCGTTTCCTGATCGAGATGGCAACAGGCACTGGAAAAACGCTCGTCTCGGCGGCAGTGATTAAGTTGTTTCTGCGGACAGGCAATGCACGGCGGATATTGTTTCTTGTGGATAGGCTCGCATTAGAGAATCAAGCCAAGAAAGCCTTTGTCGTTTATTTGAAGAATGATTATCATACAGTTGTTTATAAGGAAAACCGAGATGACTGGCGTAAGGCTGATATTGTTATCTCGACCATTCAGACCTTCCTATCAAAGAATCGTTACAAGAGACTTTTCTCGCCCGACGACTTTGATCTCGTGATCTCCGATGAAGCACACCGCAGTATTGGCGGGAACAGCCGCGCTGTTTTTGAATATTTTATCGGTTATAAACTTGGTTTGACCGCTACACCCAAAGATTACCTAAAAAACTTCGACCCCGAGGATCAAAACAGTCCACGCGAATGGGAACGGCGGGTTTTGATGGACACGTACAAAACCTTTGGATGCGAAAACGGGATTCCAACTTATCGCTATTCACTTTTAGATGGAGTGAATGAAAAGTTCTTGATTAATCCTGTAGTTGTAGATGCGCGTACAGACATTACTACGAAGATGCTTTCAGATCAAGGCTATGCAGTTCGGGTTTCATACGGTGCAGACGAAGAAAGCGAGGAAGTAGAAGAGACGTTCGTTAGAAAGGATTTTGAAAAATCCTTCTTTTCAGATGATACTAACCGAGTCTTTTGCGAAACTTTCTTGCAAGACGCCCTGCGCGATCCAATCAGTGATGAGATCGGAAAGAGTATCGTCTTTTGTGTTAGTCAGAACCATGCGGCAAAGATTACGCAGCTCTTGAATGAAATTGCGGACAAGATGTTTCCGGGCAAGTATCAATCTGATTTTGCTATTCAAGTTACATCGTGGATCACTGACGCACAGCAATTTGCTCTCAATTTTTCAAATAACAATCTTGCTGGCTCGGCAAACTTCATTGAAAGTTACAAGACCAGCAAGACGCGCATTTGTGTAACCGTCGGCATGATGACCACAGGTTATGACTGCCCCGATATTCTCAATCTTGTGTTCATGAGACCTGTGTTCTCCCCAACCGACTTTATCCAAATCAAGGGACGCGGGACGCGCAAGCATGATTTNNTCTTGCATTTGCCGCACCTTCGACACGGCGCACATGCGGGAATAGGAGTAGATGCAGGCGAAGGCGGCCAAGCCGTCACTTATGATGGGTATGAAAGCACACGCGCGGACTTTCTTGCGATGAGAGAAGAGCGCCCTATTGGTCCAGAAGGCATGCGCGTGGACAGGATGTACTTTCAAACATTTGAAGAGCAAATTAAGAAAGATGGATTTGCGGTGGAGAAGGCAGAGGCTGGCGATATTGAAGCCATCCNNGAAGACAACATCTTCGATAAACCTGAAGAATATTTCAATCTTGAAAAATTACGGAAATCCCTGAATATTGACCGGCGTATATCCTTGCGCGAGATTGTAGAAGTTATCTTTGGGATGAAGCCTTATTTCATGTCCAAAGATGAATTATTGGATGAAGAATTTGAAAAGTTCGATACCCGCTTCATGCCGGATGAAAAGCAATTTACTCCCGCCAGGAATTTTTTCAAGACATATGTGCTTGATCCGCAGTTTCGA
>PMLN01000142.1 GCA_003158885.1 Anaerolineae bacterium | reverse complement strand
AAAAATGACAAAGCATAGATTCGTCATGGACTTTGAGAAGGCCATGGGCGTTATCCGGCTCTCAAGGTAAAGGCCGTGATCTCCGGGCGGCAGTTGAAGCGAACATAGGGCACCGTCATGCCAACACCCCGACTTGTATACTGGAGCATTCCTCCCACGCGATACAAGCCGCTCACGTACTTTTTCCCCTTCTCTGGCAACATAGGCGGCCCTATCACTGGCAGCACCACCTGTCCCCCATGCGAATGGCCGGAAACCTGCAAATCAAAGGAACCGGTCACAGAACTGACATCTGCAAAATCCGGTTCATGGACCAGAAGAATTGCGGCTCCGCTTCCCGGCAGTTTTGCAAGCACTGCGGGAAGATCGGGAACACCCAGCAGGATATCGTCCACACCCGCGAAATTCAGCTGCCCTTCGCCGCGTGACAGGGTATGAACTTCATTGGTGAGATCGATAAAATTCAATCCCGAAAACACGGAACGCAGATAGAGATTCATGTGGCTTTCATAATCATGGTTGCCGAGCACAGCCATGACCGGCGCAAAGTTAAATAAAGACAAAGCAGCCTGTACATCCCGCACCGATTGTGAATCGTGAACCCAATCGGAGGTGTATTCGATAAAATCGCCTGTGATCAAGATCACATCCGGATGAGTCCCCTTAACCAAATCAATCACACGCCCAAACCGCTCCCGGTTCATCCAGCCGCCCATGTGAATATCGCTGATTTGTGTAATCCGGAAGCCGTCAAACGCGGGATGAAGGCGGGGTAATTTAAGCGCTGCGGTTTCGATGTCAATCCAGGCAGGCTCGACCCTCGTACCATAGACGGCGCCGCCAATCGAAAGGGAAGCCAATTGAGCAGTGGTCACCGCCATAAGTTTAAGAAAGTCGCGCCGGGAGTATATCGAATTCAATCGCATCCCAAACAGTCTCCTGCAACCCAAAAGATGTTATGATAAAAACATGCTTCAAGTCTTGAAGCCGCAAACATTCGAAACCTTTCATAAAACCCGAGGGCAGCCATGAACATTCCTTTCAACCTGATAACCCCGTTCCCAGATCGTACAACCTTCGATAAAGTCGCGGAGGGCATAATTGTAACTTCAAAAAACATCTCACTTGAATTGCAGGGAAAGCCATCCCGTTTTTACCGCCATGGATGGCAATCCTGGTCGCTGGCGGCGTGGACGGATTTGAGACCGCTCCCGATCCAAAAACCTGCCATCCTGCACCCCATGCAAGTTGACCCAGCCTATGCCAGGGAGAAAAGGCCGCATAGCTCGTGGGTCGGCGCGGTTGAATTTGAAGACGGCAAAATCCTGCTGCTCGGATCGTTAGGGCTGGATGCACATGTCTTCTTGAACGATAAACAACTGGAAGGAACCTATGAAACAGGGAACGGTGAATGGTTCATCGGATATGGCGATGAAACCACCGTCTTTTCGAAATACACAAACGAGTTAGGCAAACGGTTTGGGACAAAAACCAGAAAACCTGCGCCGCGCGTTTGGTGCTCATGGTACAGCCTTTATACGGCGATTGACGAAAAAATACTTTCAAACGCCTTCAACGGACTCAGGGATTTACCGTTCGATGTTCTGCAAATTGATGACGGCTGGCAGATCAAGATCGGCGATTGGGAAGCAAATTCCAAATTCCCGTTAGGGATGAAAGAAGTGGCCGGCAGGATCAAGTCAACAGGACGCCAGGCCGGGTTGTGGCTGGCGCCCTTGATCGCGGTCAAGTCGTCAAAATTGTTTTGGAATCATCCAGATTGGTTTTTGCACGATAAACACGGCCAACTGGCTTCCGCCGGCTTTAATTGGGGCGAACCGCTTTATGCGTTGGACACCACCCATCCCGCCGCGTTGGAATGGCTGGCCCAGCTGATGAAAAAGGTCCGCACGTGGGGCTTTAATTACCTTAAACTTGACTTCCTTTATGCGGGCGCCTTACCCGGTAAACGCCGCCAGGAGATGCCCCGCGAGGCTGCCTACCGGAACGGGTTGCAAGTCATGCGGGAGGCAATGGGGGCAGATGTTTTCTTCCTTACCTGCGGCGCACCGATCCTTCCATCTCTGGGATTATGCGATGCCATGCGCATCAGTACGGATGTGGCCGCCGACTGGGAGAATCGCAACGATGTGGTTTACCTGCAAAATTATGCAGTACCGTCCACGAGAAACGCCATACGCACATCCCTACATCGCCGATGGCTCGATCCGCTGGTCCACCTTGACCCGGATGTGACTTACTTCCGCTCCAAAGAATGCGCACTGAGCGCGGAGCAAAAATCGTTATTACAAAATTTAGCCTTGATCTGTGACTTTAAAGCCACATCCGATTTGCCGCAATGGTTCACATCCGATGAGCGTGAACAACTGCGCGCCTTTTTGAAAAGAAAACCAAAAATAAGGCAAATCTCCCGATATGTTTTTCAGATTGACAATGAAGTCGTAGATTTCAGTTCCGTCGTGCCACTACCCCAAGAGCTAAAGGGCATTGAAGCCGTTCAAGCCGCGGTTTTTGGCTGGCTTGCAAATCATGACTGGGCCTTGAAGATCAACGACCAGATGGGCAAAGCCGCGTTGGAGAAGATAAGGAAAACGCTGTAGGGGCACGCCATGGCGTACCCCTACACCGCCCTCCCGGCTCCTTCCCACGCCAAGTCGCAAAACTGTAGAGACGTTGCGTGCAACGTCTCTACNNTGTAGGGGCACGCCATGGCGTACCGGAATCAATGCGGCTAATCCCGTTCGATATTGAAATAAAAATCTTGCGAAATGAAAAGCGCTCTTCAAAAGCGGAGAGCGCTTTTCATTCCTTTAAGCAAGCCGCCCGCCCCTAGCCAAATGCGCGGGGCGCATTACCTGTTTCAATTAGTTAATTCAACACTAAAATTTTCAACCGCAAGCCTGCTAATTTATCGAAACACCTTTTTCACGTTTGTAAATCTTAGTACACAGTTACGAATACTTTATACTGTTAGTGCTTTCCTAAAAGCTGNNTCTGCTTTTATTTTCCGCTTCCAATTTCGCGGTATCGTAAAAGACTTCATAGGAATATCTATCATTCTCACTTGAATGCACGCCGAGAAATGAGAACCATAATAGAATATTTTTGACTTCATTCAGCTGATCGTCGGGAACTCCAACATCCTTAAGTCGTCGATTAACCTCATCGGTAGACATAGCGCTTTCCGCATTTAGAAAAGATGTGGCAAAATCAGGGACGTTAGGATAAATATCTCTTATTTCAAATCGTAGCTCACCAA
>PMLN01000332.1 GCA_003158885.1 Anaerolineae bacterium | reverse complement strand
CGTCGTCCGTGGAAATAGTGGGAGTTATGGATAAAGATAAATTGGGGGAAACCTTGCCGCCGATGGAATACAGATCGCCGTTAGTATTGGTATTGACGATCAACTCACCGGCCAGGACGGGCAGTCCCTTGTACATTTGCTGGTAATGGGTCACCACCCGGTTCCCGCTGGGATGATCCGTGCGCATCACCTTCAATTCCTGTGCGGGGTTCAGTATTCCGAACTCTGCGCCGAAGTGTTCGATCAGCGACATGGCCGGGTCGAACTTGCTGGAGGCACGGCTCGGCAGGAGTTCGATGGAGGCGCTGAACGGCTTGACTCCTAATGCTTGCGCTGAGGCGGGTTGAGTGCTGTCACTGCTGAGGAAAGTCAGCTTGCCGGTGCTCGGGTTGGTCACGCGCTTGAGATTATCTTGGCTTGGCTGGTTGGTGCTTGCGCTGACGGTCTCGGCTTTGACCAGCGAGAAGGTCATGGACAGGATCACCATGCAGGAAAGCAGGCTGAAGGAGAGTTTTTTGTTGGGCAGCATACGATAACCTCCCGATGGAATGGATGGTGTTTTGATGGGAGCGCCCTCGCCACGAATAAAATTCATGCGGGGAGACACAGGATTTTGCCTGATGGCAAATAGCGCCTCCTCGTATCCCAAACCCATAACTTTAGTTAGCGCTTCTCTTTCATTATACTACGCAAGAGACAATGGCTTATGCGTTACGATCTTTCAATGCTGTTGAAATGGACGGAGCCATATCATGGGATGCCGCNNTTCTAACCTTTCAACTTTTCAACTTCCAACCTTCCAACCCTCATCCTTCTTCCTTTCAAGGTTTCAGTGCGCGTGTCGCAATATAGGTTGGCGTGTATTCACTGATGATAAGGTTGCGATGCGTATCTTCGAAGAAGCCAATCAAATGAAAGCCTGCCTCCACCTGGCCTCCCAGTTGGTCATCGAGGGAATGGCTGTGCTCCAGTGGCCAGTTCTTCTCCATCATCTTTTTCATTACTTCAGGGTGTTCTGAGTCGGCGTAGGGCAGTTTATACGCAACTTCCAGCGCCCCTTGTTCGGCCTTATCCATATCGAACAAATAAAAAACAGGATTCATAAAGCCTGCCAGCAATGTCCCGCCGTGACGCAGGACGCGGAAGGCTTCCTTCCAGACCGGCCTCACTTCGGGCACGAATACGTTTGAGACCGGGTGAAAGATCAGGTCGAACGATTCGCCCTCAAACATGGAAAGGTCGCGCATGTCGCCTTCGACGGGTTTGATGCTCAAGCCCTCGCGTTCCGCCACCTCACGCTCACGCTCCAGTTGGCGCGGCGAGTTGTCCAGCACCGTTACGTTCGCGCCGGCCGCCGCAAAGATTGGCGCTTGTTGTCCGCCGCCGCATGCCAGCGCCAGCAGATCGATTCCCTCCAATGCCGGAAACCACTCATGCGGTACGCGCTTCTGTTCGGTCAGTCCCACCTGCCATTCCCCGCGCCGGGCGGCCTCGATGGTTTCATGGCTCGCGGGGATCGTCCATGGACTCCCGCTTTCCACTTCATGGTCCCATGCTTTGCGGTTATATGCCCGGATGTCCATTTGTTTTACGCGAGTTCCTTTTCTTCCATCAGTGCTCGTCTGCGTTTGCGGTACATTACGATGGGATGGTCTCCGGGAATCAGCAGCTCGCCAATGCCCAGGTCCGGGCGCGGTGGGCGCTGGGTGACGACCACGCGCTTATCCTGGTTGAGAATATACAGGTTGCCAAGCCCGGCCAGAAACTCAAATATCTGGCGGATGAGGGGGAAGCGCACCTTGTGATACTGGCGCAGGTACATCATCGTATTGGTCTCGTCAATCGGGGCAAAGATCAGGAAAACCAGGAAATTATCGGAGAGCCAGTTTTGCCACAAGTTGGGAAAGTGGAACTGTATCAGCGGTCGCCGTGTTGGGTCGGGCATCTCGGAAGGCTTGAGGGGCCTTTGGCCCTGGTCGGTTAGGTTGTCCACCCACAGGTCAATGCGATAACTCCCCTCCTGGATTTTTATTTCCTTTGCGGTCGGACCGTTGACCAGTGTGTTATTCCCGCTTCCTATGGTGTTGTAGTGGACAAAAGGCAGGTGCACCACATCCAATTGATTTTCGATGGCGCGCCCGTAATGGTTTTTCCAATGACTGCGGATGGTGGAGTAGGCCATGTCATCGCCGATGTTGGCGAACCACGGCAAAAGGGGATAATTCTCATCGGTGCGTGGCTCGCCCCACCATATGTAAATGATATGATGCGCTTCGCGTGTTGGATAAGTCCTGACGTGCATGGCCTTGGGCGGTTCGGCATTGCGTCCGTTGGCTGGCACCAGTTTGCACGCTCCATGCATATCGTATTCGAAGCCATGGAATGGACATTGTATGCAATCGCCTTTCAATTGACCAATGCTGAGCGCCGCGCCTCGATGCGGGCACAAGTCGCTCATGACCGTAAGTTGTCCTTTACTGTCCCTCCAGGCGACCATCTTCTCGCCCATGCGTGTAAAACCGATCGGTCTGCCTTTTTTGACTTCGTTGGATTCCAGGATGGCATACCATTGATTGGGGATCATAGTTTCCTTATTGTCTTAACTCACCTTACGCAGGTTCTCCTCCCCCAAATGCCGTGCCGCAGCGCAGGTCCTGCATTTGGGGAGGGCAGGGTAGGGNNGCCAGGAAGTCGGGGGTTAGGTCTCATTGAGGCGAAGAATTCTACGATCACAAACCGGCTTTCAAAATACCTACCCTATGGGGGAGGTTGGGAGAGGGGCTCTGCGTAACATCAGGTCTTAATATGATTTTCATAGCGGTTCAAAGCGTGCCGTGAAGTGTCTCAATAACTCGGGCGCGTAGGTGAATTTGTAACCTCGAATGGATGCGGCCCGCGCTTTGATCTTCGCCAGCGTGTCCGCCACATAGTCCATGTGGGTCTGCGTGTAGGTTCTGCGCGGGATTGCCAGTCGCAATAATTCAAGCTTTGGATAGATCATTTTTCCCGTATCGGGATCGGGGTATGCGAACATCACCGAACCGATCTCCACGCCTCGGATGGCGCCCTCGCGGTATAGCTCGACCGCCAGCGCCTGTCCCGGAAATTCGCTTTGCGGGATATGCGGCAGCACCGCCTGCGCATCCAGATAGACCGCGTGTCCGCCTGCCGGTTGGATGGACGGGATGCCCGCCTCGTTGATGCGTGCCACCAGGTAAGCGGTTTGCGCCAGGCGATAGGAGAGATACGCCTCATCAATTCCCTCGTATAAGCCGACCGCCATCGCATCCAGGTCGCGTCCCGCCAGTCCGCCGTAAGTGGGGAAGCCTTCGCGCAGGATCAACTCGTTCTTCACGTTTTGGAACAGCGTCTCGTCGTTCATGCACAGCAGTCCGCCGATGTTGACGATGGCGTCTTTCTTGGCGCTCATGGTCATGCCGTCGGCCAGCGAGAACATTTCACGCGCGATCTCCTTGACGGATTTCGAAGCATAGCCGCTTTCGCGCTGTTTGATGAAGTAGCAGTTTTCAGCGTAGCGCGCCGCGTCGATGAAGAATGGGATCTTGTGTGAGTGATATACCTCCGCGATCGCCTTGAGGTTTTCCATCGAAACGGGCTGGCCGCCTCCCGCGTTGTTCGTAACCGTCACCATGCCGAATGGGATTTTCTCTGCGCCAGTTTTTTCGATGAAGGCCTTGAGTTTGGCGATGTCCATGTTGCCCTTGAACGGGTGTGGGTTGGCCGGATCGAAGGCTTCATCGATTACCAGGTTGATCGGCCTTCCGCCGCGTGCCCGGATGTTGGCGTCCGTGGTATCGAAGTGCATGTTGCTGGGTACGTATTGTCCTGGCTTGACCAGGCACGCCGACAGGATGTTTTCTGCGGCGCGTCCCTGGTGTGCCGGGACGAAATATTTGAATCCGAAAATATCCTCGACTGCGGCTTTGAGACGATAGAACGAGCGCGCACCCGCATACGACTCGTCGCCGCGCATGACCGCCGCCCATTGCTCCTGGCTCATCGCGCCCGTGCCGGAGTCGGTCAGCAGGTCAATGAAAATGTCTTCGGCTTTCATCGAGAACAGGTTGTAGCCTGCCTCTTTGAGTTTGGCCTCGCGCTCCTCGGGTGGAACGAGGCGGATCGGTTCGATGACTTTGATGCGGAATGGTTCAGGGGGATAGGTGGGCATTTTTTTCCTTCTTGTTTTGATTGAGACTTCGGAAGTCTATCAGACTTCCGAAGTCTTTTGTGATTCAAACTAATTGTAATTTTCCAAAGATCCAGATTGCGCCGCCGGTAACCCAGAATCCGAGCAGGGTATAGCGGACGTAGCGGAAGATATAGGGAACCAGCGCATCGCCGTCTGGAAAGATGTACTTCAAACCGATATAAAGGATGGCAACTCCGACCAGGCCGACCAGAAAGCGCAAAGCCCGCTTAACAACCGGACCCGAGGCGGAGAACCCGCCACGAGGCATCATCCAAGCCAGCCCTATGCACAGGCCGAACAGCGTGCCTGCCGCAGTGATCAGACCGCTTAATGAGAGCGGATCGGGAGCCGCTCCGCCGTCGCGCGTTGCGTTCGTGATCCACTCGGACGGCATTATCCAGCTCCGCGCGAGGAAGACGATCAACGCGCCGATCAGGATCATCCCAAGCGAGACCGCGAACGCCAGTCCAATTTGATTCCAAAAGGAAATCTTCTTCACGCGCGCCGCCACCGGGTCCCAGAATTTTACAAAAGCCCACAAAGTGAGAAAGCCCAGTGCCCAGCCGACCAGCACATCATGCGGAAAGTGGACTCCCAGATAGAGCCGCGAGAGACCGATCAACGCCACCAGCACTAATGCCAAAATCCAAACCCAGACTTTGTGCATATAATCCGCGACCATCCCCCAAAATCCGGCGCTGATTTGCGAATGTCCGGACGGCACGCCGAAGCTTGTCTCCGAAGCCAGGCCGCGCACCTTTGTGCTGACCCAATAGGGACGCGCTCCATGCCAGGCCAGCTTGCATATTTCATTGAAGCCGGTGCCGAACAGCAGGATGAAGCCGAGACGCAGGCCCAAGGCTGCATCCACGCTCCAATAGACCAGTGGCAGGAAGACGATAAAGAACTCCTCCGAGCCGAGGAACGAAAAGAGTTTCATCGGCGCTTCCAGCCATGTCCCCAGCGACTGGAAAGCGACGATAAATGTGATGCCAAACGAGATCAAAGGATTCATGGTTGCTCCCTGTGGATGAAGACCCTAAAGGTTTATTGAACCTTTAGGCGCTTACAACTGAACTTCTTGCTTTTTGTGCAAGAATTTCCGTTATGGAAGGCACAAAGATTTTCCTTTGTGTTCCTTCGCGAAGCACGCAAAGCGTTCGCGAAGCACGCAAAGCGTTCGTGACCGCCTGCCCTTCGCACTTTGAGGGTCGTGGTTGAATCTTTTTGGTTCCGGCTTGTCCGGGTTAGAGGGAGGTATTTTCAAAATAACTACTCTTGTGA
>PMLN01000340.1 GCA_003158885.1 Anaerolineae bacterium | reverse complement strand
GGAGCCTAATTCATGCATGCTGCGTGCCAGGCCTTCATACGCATCGTCCAGCAAGTCGAGATGGCCGAACTTTACACGAAAACCCTTCTTGAGTGACTTGCGGATGTGGTTGCGATGATCTGAACTGTAGGCTGCCAGCATGACTTCCGCATCCGGCGACAACCCGGCACGGTAGGTCGAATAGNNTTGACATAATCCACTTGCAAATCTTTTCCCAGTTCACGGGCTTTTTCCAATAACGCGTCGCGCACATCCGTTGAAGAAAACGAAAAACCGCCATAAGAAGCAAAAGGCGCGCTCGTTAAATAATTACCCAGGATAAAATGTTTGACGTGCGCCAGCGCCAGCAAACCTGAGATGCTATGTTGTTCCTCCGCCGCGAAGCGATAGAGCGGAAATCCATAAACGTCTGCCGCAAATTTCATCCACGGATCAAATGCCGGAAAGGCTGCCATGGCTGCCAGGCTTTCAGGACAGGCCAATGTTTCCGCAGGAGCCAGAAGGCGAATATGGATCGGATAGGATGACTGCGGTTGTTTTATCATAAGCAAAAAGGCTTTACACCTGTGAGCGAATTTTTAACGCCTCGTCCAAATACGTTCCCACCGGCGATACAGGAAAATTACGCAGGAGCGCAGCCAGGATACCGGATTTATTCCAGGTGAAAGGCAGTAATAACGGATGCTTCGCCACATCCCACCAGGTACCGGGAGCCCATTGTGAGAAGGGACTGACGATCTCATAGGGGTGCATGAACAGCACCGGGCTGAACCCCTTTTTTAATTCGCGCTCAAGGATATTAAAAATCAGCTTGCCCATCAGCCCCATGCTAAAACTTGAACCATAGGCAAATTCCCCTTTTAAGAGCAGCCCCAGGGTAAACTGGCGCGGGGCAACATATGTTTTCTCACCCCGCCCAAACTGCAGGGTGCTGACGGGGATTTCCCAAATTCGTCCCCTTTGCAAAAAGGTTCCCGTCGGCGCATATATGGCGGAGCTGTAAACAAACCCGGCATCCGCCAGCAGCGAATAGGCTGCCTCGCTCATCCCCACCATCGGGGCTCNNNTGGATGATCTTTTGCGGGATTTCAGGATACCATTGGGCGACTTCACCGACGAGATAAAAACTGATTTTCGAATCCCCAAGTTTTTCGAGAATGGGATCAATGGCCTGGTGCGTGAAACCGCCGTCCAGATCACGCCGGCGCGTGGAATTTTCCAGCGTATCATACCGGCGAAAAAGCGCAAACCACGGCTCATAATCTATACTGAGAAGGACTCGGGGGGAAGGAAGCATAAGGACGGCGTATGGTACCGGTTTGGAACTGGGTTGTCAAGCTTATAACAAACGAATGTCAGCCCAAAATAGAAATGTCCCTTTTCGCCAAAGTTAAAATGTCCCCTTTTGGAGGACGCGAAATGGAGACGATCATAATGAGCACGAAGGAAATGAGCAGACTGGAAATGAGTTCCTGATTTTTGAGTAAAAAATCATCAGGAACGAAGAGGAACGAATGGTTTCAGCCCGGACGCACTAGATGAAAGGACTGAAGGGTTTCTGTACAGGTTTGATTCTAAAACGAATGCACGAATTTGAGAAGATGAGGAAATAGTGTTATAACAAACGAACATCAAGAATTGGTCTGGCACTCATAAAGACATGCCAGACCAATTGAATTACAAGGGGATACGCTATTCCTTGATAATCCACGTGCCGGTCTCGCCTTTCAAGGCGCGGCCGATGTTCTCAGGGTTGGTTATGATGGCCTGCTTTCCTCCCGCTTCAAGGAAGCGGATAACGGCCTGGATCTTGGGGGCCATCGAACCTTTGGCAAAATGCGTGCCTTCCGCAAGGTACTTCTTTGCGTCAGACAGGGTGATCTTATCGAGCCACTTTTGGTCCGGCTTGCCATAATTAAGCGCAACCCTTTCGACCGCCGTGGAGATCACGAACACTTCCGCATCCACGTTGGTCGCCAGCAGGCTCGATCCGAAATCCTTATCGATAACCGCCGCCACACCCTCGAGATCGCCCTTGGCATTGCGGATCACGGGAATACCGCCCCCGCCGACTGCGATCACAATGGTGCCCGATTTGATAAGCGCCTTGATCGACTCGATCTCAACGATCTCCTTTGGGTTGGGGGAGGCCACCACACGCCGCCAGCCGCGCCCGGCATCCTCGACCACGGTCCAGCCCATTTCCTTTTGACGGCGTTTTGCTTCAATTTCATCCATGAAGCCGCCTATGGGTTTGGACGGGCTCTTGAAGGCCGGGTCTTCCCGGTCAACCAATGTTTGAGTCACAACCGTAGCCACTGGTTTGTTAATGCCCCGGCGGTGCAGCTCGTTTTGCAGATTTTGTTGCAGGGAATAACCGATCGCACCCTGGCTGTCTGCGCCGCAAACATCCAGTGGGACTTCGTGCATCCCCTCGGCCTTCGCCGCGATCTCGGAACGCCTCAGGATAAATCCAACCTGCGGGCCATTTCCATGCCCGATCACGACCTCATAACCGGCCTCGATCATATCGGCGATGTGAACGCAGGTTTCCGTGGCGGCAAGATACTGATCTTCAACGCTCTGGTGCTTGGTGTCCTTGATCAGGGAGTTCCCGCCAATAGCAATAACAGCAACCTTCTTTGCCATTCTCTGCTCCTCTATCCCATCGTCAAAGCCATGACGGCTTTTTGGGCATGCAGGCGATTCTCGGCTTGATCGAAGACAACCGAGTGCGGGCCATCCATCACCGCGCTGGCAACTTCCACATCGCGGTCGGCAGGCAGGGGATGCATGTAGATCGAATCATCCTTGGCCAGCGCCATCTTCTTTTCATCGGTGATCCAATGCTTGTACTTGTCAATGATCTTTGCGCCTTCATTGGCGTCTTCGGTCGTAAGCATGGCGCCCCACGATTTGGCGTAAATCACATCGGCATCCTTGAAGGCTTTCTCCATGCCGTTCGGATCGGAAATGACTTCAAAGCCAGTGTGGAATTTCCTGGCCTGTTCCTTGGCCGCCTCCATGATCTCAGGCATGAGTTTGAACTCCGGCGGATGGGCCAGCACAACGTCCATGCCGAAACGGGGCATTTGCAGAATCAGGGATTGAGGCGCCGAAATCGGTTTCTGATAAGAAGCGGCATACGCCCATGAGACAACCATCTTCTTCTTGCGCAGGTCGCGGCCCTTCTTTTCCATGATGGTCATGAGATCGGCCAGGCATTGGAACGGATGGTAGATTTCGCATTGCATGTTGAACACAGGTGAACGCGAATATTTGGCAACCTCGTTGATATATTTGTTGCCCACTTTCCAATCCACGTGGCGGATGGCGATACCGTCGAAATAGCGGCCAAAGATTTCACCGATTTCGACCGGCGTGTCACCGTGCGCGATCTGGGTGCTCTTGCTTTCAATGAACGCCGCGTGACCGCCCAGTTGGGCCATGCCTGCTTCGAACGAACCGCGCGTGCGCGTGCTGGAGAAGAAGAANNTCCAGAACCGTCTCGACTTCCTCCTTGCTGAAATCGAGATCGCCGATCAAATCCCGGCCATGTAAGTTTGTTTGCATATAAACCTCCAATTTAACTGATATTAAGAGCCGCTTCCATTGCAATCAACTACGTGTGAAATTGAGCCGGGGAATTACCTCTCCGCTCAAAGCGGCTGTTCATCCCACCCAACCCGTTCCCCTTCCTAAAAGGGAAGAGGAATGAGCAGAGGTCAATAATTTATTCCATCGCGCCGAGAACAAGCGCCAGGAGCGCCATGCGCATCACCACGCCGTTGAACGCTTCCTGCCAGTAACGCGACCAATGTGTGATATCCACATCGGTTGGGATTTCATCCATGCGCGGCAGGGAATGCAGAAGAATGGCATCCGACTTGGCTTTCTTCTCCAGCAGTTCGCGCGTGATCTTGTAATTGGCAGGAGTCAGTCCGACATCCTTGCCTGAACGCTCATCGCGCGATTTGGTGTAATCGGGCTGCACCACCGGTTCGACCAAAATTACATCGGCTTCGCCGATTGCCTTTTCAACATGATCCACTTCCTTATAGTTCAGGCTGTAATCCTTGAGTTCCTTCTTGAACTCCTCGGTCAGACTCATTTCGGGCGGTGAGACAAAAGTGATGGGGCAATCGAACTGGGTCAAAGCATAAGCCAGCGAGTGCATGGTTCTCATGCGCATATCACCGACTGCCAGCCACTTCAATCCGTCAATGCGGCCCTTCTCGCGCCAGACCGTGTACAGGTCGGTCAGGATTTGAGTCGGGTGCTCGCCCCAACCGTCGCCGCCGTTGATGATCGGAATGCTCGCCCACTTGGCAGCTTCTTGCGGCGCGCCCTGCTGGAAATGGCGCATGACGATCACATCGCCGTAGAACTCCAGCATCTTGACCGTGTCCTTGATCGACTCTTGATAGAAGTCGCCGGCACGAGTGTTTTTGGCATCCGAGAAACCGGTCACATGCCCGCCGAGACGATGCATCGCGCCCTCGTGAGCCAGACGCGTACGCGTGGATGGCTGGTAGAAGGCTGTTACCAGGGTCTTCTCTTTGAGCATATCCACATTTTTACGGGAGCGCGCAATTGGCTCCATTTTCTGCGCGACATCGAACACATGGAAAAACTCATTGCGCTCGAAATCCTTCAGCGACAGAATATCACGACCTGCAAAACTACGCATACGAACCTCCTATACAATTTTTTTATTTTGACGTTAAGACTTCCAATACTTCAACGTTTCCTGCTTTGGCGTCTTACTCAGTCATCAAGCCTGAAAGGTCTCAAGGGTCCGAAAAGTCTCACAGGTCATGAAGCCGCCGGGCTTGTCGGACTTCCAGGACCTTTTCGACTTTTTGGACTTGTTAGACCTTTTCGACTTGTTAGACTTTCTCCGCTAACATCTTCGGGAACAAGGCATAAAGCTCCGTGTCTCTGTGTCTCCGCGGCTATCCGCCCACGCGGCGATTGACGTGGAAGCGGAAATATCCAGGGATAAAATAACTGGAGGAATAATCGATCACTTTTCC
>PMLN01000394.1 GCA_003158885.1 Anaerolineae bacterium | reverse complement strand
CTGACAACCTTTGCGTGCACACTTCCAGGTAGAATCATAAACTGATGTTACGCACCATCCCGATGGTTTTGATTAAGACCTGCCTGAATTGCGAAAGCCTTCGGGACGTTCTGCATAGGATGGCTCCACCTGTGCCAATCCGTCCAATCCATGTGATCCGTGTTCCAAAAGAGTCTACAAAAACACCACTCATCACTCCCTCCCTAAATCCGATGATCCAATCCATTCCTTTTCCTCCCAAAATTATCTCATCGTATTTGGGGAGGGTTGGGGTAGGGCTGGGTTGGCAAACCTTCCTCGTCCCGAAGGTTTCCTAGTTCGGCTTTGGGCTTGCCCCCAACCCTTCAGGACGTTGTATTAAGCCAAATTAAAATACAAAACATAAGGCTCTTTGCTATAGCGCCTTATGTTTTTCGTTTTCCGTCTCTTTGTGAATATCTATTTTTAGGGATTGCCTAACATCGGAAACATCATGTCATTCTGAACGACCGAAGGGAGTGAAGAATCCCGCCGCGCAGTGGCGAGACCCTTCATTCAGGGTGACATTGTTTATATCTTGGCTTTTATTCACTCCCTTTCCGTGTAGAATCAGGCACATGTTGCGCATTGAATTTCACTGCCACACGGTTTTCTCCAAAGACTCATTGACTTCTCCGCAAAAACTGGTTGAGACCTGCCGCCGCAAAAGAATTGACCGCCTCATCGTCACAGATCACAACACGATTGCCGGTGCGCGCGCCGCGCAGGCTATGGACCCTCAGCGTGTGATCGTTGGCGAGGAAATAATGACGACGCGTGGGGAAATCCTGGCCGCCTTCGTGACCGAGGAAATTCCGGCCAAGCTCTCGCCGCAGGAAACGATCCTTCGCTTGCGGGAGCAGAACGCCTTCATCAGTGTCTCGCATCCCTTCGATGAGTGGCGCAGCGGCGGTTGGCAGGAATCTGACTTGTTGGAAATTCTTCCTCTCGTGGATGCGATTGAGATTTTTAACTCGCGCTGTATGCTGCCGGTCTTCAATCGCCGCGCCATGGGATTTGCGGAGCAGCATCACCTCATGGGCACGGTCGGCTCGGATGCGCATGCCGCCTTCGAGTTGGGCCGCTCGCTCGTTTTGCTCGACCCCTTCGATGGACCGGATGAGCTGCGCAAAGTCATCCGGACTGCGCACTATCAAATGCACGCCTCTGCTCCCTGGGTTCATTTGACCTCCCGTTATGCCACCCTCCGCAAAAAAATAAGCAGTTGACCTCTTTCAAAAGTCCAATAGTAGAAGAGCGCCCTCCTAAAATTAAGTATCTTTTCCCCTTCGTGTACGTTGTGTACTTTGTGTTTAAGCTTTTTCTCTATCTGTGCCAATCCGTCAAATCCGTGTCATCCGTGTTCCGCAAGAGTCTTCATGAACGCCTCTCCTTCATGGCTTGAGGCAGGGATTTTTCCCGCCGGTTTCTTTTCAACCTTCAAACTTTCAAACCTTCTAACTTTTGAACATCCCCTCATCTTACCGGGTTGACCGCTTCAATAGTAAAATGGTGCCGCGCACATGGCAATCATTGACCTCAAACGACTCTCTGCCTATCGGGCTAAGGCTTTTCACCTGCCGCCTGCCAAACCGCTTGCTTCCCAATCCCAGGCCTTGCGATTTATCAATGAACGCGGCTTCATTTTCTTCTGGCCGATCAAAGGCGTGGACTTTCCGAGTCTCTGGACCGCTGTCGCCGGGGATCGTCCCGTTCCCGATGAACATGATGACCCCGCCCATGTCACCTGGCGTTGGAAGGATGATGCCCTCCCGAAGCGCATTTGGTATTATGCCAAGGTTCTGCGCCGTAAAGCCACCATGATCTCGTTCGATGTGCTTCCTTATTTCTACGCGTTGTCTGAAAATTATGGCTCACCGGAGGAAGATCATTGGATCGCCTACGAAGAGGGCCGCCTGACTTTGGCCGCCAAAAATGTGTATGATGCCTTGTTGAAGGAAGGTCCGCTGGATTCCATTTCGCTTCGCAAAGCGGCGCGCCTCGTCAGCGCCAAAGAGTCGGAATGGAATCGTGCCCTCGAGGATTTGCAGAAGGATTTCAAGATTCTGCCTGTCGGTGTGGCCGAGGTCGGCGCCTGGAAATACGCCTTCATGTATCAGATCACCGCCCGGCATTATCCCGAACTGCTCGAGCGTGCCCGCCTCATCAGCGAGTCGCAAGCGCGCATGAAATTGCTGGAGCTTTATTTCCTCTCGGTGGGCGCCACCCAAGCGCGTGATGTGAACAAATTGTTCGGCTGGGGAACGGAATTAACCTCGCGTGCTCTTGCACGTCTGGTCGAAGGCGGAAAGATAAGCCTTGCCGAACACCCCAAACAAAAAGGCGAATGGCTGGCCTTGACTTCCCTGTGTTCCTAAAGTAACTGCAATATTCGTGATACAAGTTGCCCTTATCACTCCCTCCCCAAATACTCCCGTTCTTTGGGATATTTGGGGAGGGCAGGGTGGGGCTAAGTTAAATCTTCTTCTTATCCCTTGTGCCCTTAGTGTACTTCGTGTTTAAGTTTTTTTCTTTATCCTTGCCAATCCCTCAAATCCGTGTCATCCGTGTTCCAAAAGAGTCTTCAAATACACCCCTGCTTCCTGCAACACCTCCCGCTCCACCTCGTATATCTTTTCGGGCTTGGCGAAAGTCCCGATTTGATATACACTGAATTACAAAACTCGTTAGGAGAATGATATGAGCACACAAAACCGTACTCAACTTGTACTTGGTATTCTGCTGGTACTGCTCGGCGCGTGGTTCATCGCCGTCAAGCAGGTTCCGATTCTGCAGCCGTTTTCCAATTTGAACTGGGGTTGGCCCTTCTACGTGATTGGCGCGGGCGCCCTGATTTTGGTCATCGGCCTGCTGACCGGTGCGCCGCGTATGGCCATCCCGGCCTCCATTGTCGCCGGCATAGGCGGCATTCTGTATTACCAGAATCTAACCACCCCGCCGGATTACCAATCCTGGGAGTTCATGTGGGCCCTCATCCCGGGCTTTGTCGGCGTGGGCACCATCTTGGCGGGGCTGTTGGGGGATGGCTTCCGGTCTAACGTGGGGCGCGGTCTCAACCTCATCGTCATCAGCGCCGTGCTTTTCCTGATTTTTGCCGCCATCTTCAGTCGCATCAACATTCTCGGGAATTATGGCATCGCCGCCCTGCTCATTCTGCTGGGTCTGTATGTGATCGCTCGCGGGCTTCTACGCCGCCCGCAGAGGGGAGGCTGACATGCGCCGCACTGAATTTTTCTGGGGTGGTCTGCTCGTCCTGCTCGGCGTCTTGTTCTTTCTTCGCACAGCCGGTGTTCTGACCGGCGATGTGTTCAGTTGGTTCTGGCCCTTCGTCATCATCGCGGTCGGCCTCTGGATTTTGTTGGGCCGCTTCACCGCGCACGTAGATTTCAATAAGGCCGAACAATTTTCGATCCCCTTGCAGGGCGCAAAGGAAGCCCACCTGTCCATTGATCACGGCGCGGGGCACATTGAATTATCGGCCGGTGCGAATGCCGGGGATTTCCTGACCGGACTTTCCGGTGTCGCCATGGATCACTCCTCGCATTTGGATGGCGATAAGCTCGAAGTCAGGATCGATGCCGGGCCGAGCTTTGTGCCGTTCATCGGGCCGGATGGAGGCGTCTGGCAATTTCGTCTCGATCCCGACCTGCCGACCTCTCTCGATATTGACGCCGGGGCCAGCCGCCTGGATCTGGATTTGCGCGACCTGCAGGTCAAATATCTTTCATTTGATGGCGGGGCCAGCCGCATTACGTTGACTTTGCCGGCTCGCGTGGAAAACATGGTTGCCGATATGGAAGCCGGCGCAGCCAGCATCGAGTTGAATGTTCCACCCGGCGTTGGATTGCGCTTGCGCTTGAAGAGCGTTGGCACGGCCAGGGTTGACGAGACTCGCTTTGTGCCGCGTGAGGGCAGCATCTATCAATCTGTGGATTACGATACCGCCAAATATCGCGCCGAGGTCACCATTGAAGGCGGCGCGACTTCCGTCAAGGTCTATTAGGAGCAGCGATGAACCGTTCGAACATTCGCGTTTTCATTGGTGGGGCGCTTGTAATTCTGGGCGTGTTGATGCTATTGGAACGCATCGGTGTGATCCGCTTTGCGGTGGCGATCTTCTGGGCTGTCTTGTTTCTTCTCGTCGGCGCGTATTTCCTGTATCGCTTTGCGATGAACGGGAACCGTGAATGGTGGGCGCTGATTCCTGGCTTTGCTTTGATTGGCATGGGTGCCTCGGCAATCGTCTCGGCAGTCCTGCCCGGCAATTGGTCGGGCCTGGCCTTTCTCGGTTTTCTGGGCATCAGTTTCCTGGCGGTTTATTTCAACAACCGTGGACGCTGGTGGGCCATCATCCCTGCCGGTGTCTTGATCACGCTGGGCGTCACTGCCGTGTTGACGGATGCCTATGGCGCTCGCGAGACGGGCGGCATCTTCTTCCTCGGCCTCGGCTTGACCTTTCTGTTGCTGGCCGTTCTGGCTTCCCTGCAATGGGCCTATATCCCCGGCGTGATTCTCTTGCTGATGGGAGTTTTGCTTGGCTATACTCAGTTCACGGGTGTCTTCAATTATGTGTGGCCGGCGGCCTTGATCTTGGTGGGACTCCTGCTTATTTTCCAGTTTACCCGGCCCAAATAAAAGAATAAAATCCCTGCGAATTTCGCAGGGATTTTATCTCCGTGACCTTTAATTTTTTCTCTGCCTGCACTGGGCCGCAGGCACATGTGTGTTCTTCGCGACGTGTACTTGGCGTTCTTCCAAGCAAGCACGCAAAGCGCTCGTGAACTCTGCCTGCACTTGGTGCAGGTACAAGTGTGGTGAGAGATTAATTGGCCTACCCGGCAGTTATTTCGCCTTTTCGCGATTGTTTATATTTCGATCCAGGATCGCATGGACTTGTTCGCGGGAGTTCTTCCAGCGGCCTGAGACCGATTCGGCCAGCCGGTCGAGCAGGATGCATCCGATCTCCGGATTCTCGCGGCACACCTTTCGCAAAGCATTGCCGCGTATTCGCACGACTTCCACTTCCGTTTCGCTGTGGATGCTGGATGTGTACACCCTCCCTCCCACCACCGAGGACCAGCCGAAGGCATCTCCCGCATGCAGGCGCGTCAGTGTGATGCGTGTCCCGTCGTAGGGTGTATATTCCAGTGCCGCCGTTCCGCGCATCAGCAGATACAGGTAATCCGCCTGCTCATCCTGCTCGAAGATCGGCTGGTTGGCGGGATAGGTGAATACATCCACCAGCGGCTCGATTCGTTCCAACTGCTCGTCGCTTAGATCCTGGAAAAGTGGGATTCGCCTTATCGTGTCCAGCATATTCGAGTATCTTATCTCGGAGCGGGGGCGGCTTATAGTATCAAACTTCCTGATTGTGTGGACGTTAATCCTTTTTTGATTGTGACATGCGGGAAGTGGCAAATTTCATCGATTTCCGAACAATTTACCACGGTGCACGCTGAGGCAGCGCTGCAATCAACCGTGGTGTTCTCCATTNNTGTGGCAATCCGCCTGCACTTGGTGTACGTACAAGTGTGGCAAAAAAATTCAACCACGGTTAAATGCGGTTCTGCCCCACACTGAGAGCGCCGGTTTTTCTCCTTTATTTCTCTCCGCGACCTATAATTTTTTCTCTGTGTTCTCTGTGGTGAATGGTAAGTGGTTAGAAATTATGTGGTCGGTTATACTGTGGGCCGGTAATGAAATTCAAGATAGATTCGTCAGATGAACAGTGGGTGGGTGCCATCAATGAAGGTAATCTCGAAAAATATGTGGAACCTCTGATTAAGGAGTGATGATCTATGCAGGCAAAAGTAACCTGGCAAAAAGAATTGCAGTTTATTGGGGTCGCCGAGGGCGGCTTCCCTTTGAAGCTGGATAGCCATCCCGGCCCTGAGAGCGGCGTCAGCCCCATGGAAATGGTCGCCCTTGCCTTGGCGGGCTGCACGGCCATGGATGTCATCTCCATCCTGGAGAAGAAGCAGATGCAGGTCACCGGCTTTGAAGTGAAGGTGGATGCCGATCGTTCCGCCGACCACCCCAAGCGCTTCATAAAGGCCGTCCTTGAATATGTCGTGCATGGCCATGGCGTGGACGAGGCCGCTCTTCGGCGTGCCATTGAACTATCCGTCACCAAATATTGTTCGGTGCATGCCACGCTTAAAGATTCATTCCCCATTGCCCTCACCTACTCGATTTATGAAGGCGATCAACTGGTTAAGGAAGGCACCTTCGAACATTAACTGTTATCGGTTGCTTCAGACAAAGCATGCATCGCACCTGATTTGACGGGACGAATCTTCTCGATGGCCTTTCTCTATCTTAAACGGTTTGGCCTACCCGCCGGGTGCGATGCAACATACACTAGCGGGATTTTTGAGTAAAAAATCTTGAGGAACGAAGAGGAACGAATATCTCTTCCCTTAAGAACAGGTGGGAGATGAATGACCCCCAACGCACAAGATTCTAAAGCAAATGAACGGAAATAGCAAGGCAAGGGATAAAAATGGTGGGTTTTATGAGGTGGCAGGAGGGTTTCGAGGCGGGGAAAC
>PMLN01000076.1:3825-14523 GCA_003158885.1 Anaerolineae bacterium | reverse complement strand
CAGCACTCACGTGGCGGTTCGCACTTAGCCTCTTGCAAAGCTCTTTTTCCTTCGCGCACTTCGCGTTCTTTGCGGTTAAGCTTTTCTTTTCACCGTACGATTCCAAATACACTTATCCTGCAAGAGTCCAATTTTCTATTACCTTTTACTTATTACCTTTTACCAATCACCAATCACTTCTCTTTTCTCTGCATTCCCATGCGGTCGATGAAGTAGAACAACAGCAGGGCCATCAGGGAGAAAACGAGCACCGTTAAATAAGGATTGATATTCCATGCATCGGGAATAACGATTCCGCCAAAGTTTGCCAGTTTCGAGATCTGTGGGAATACCTGCTGGTACGTCAATCCGTAAATGACTGCACCGGTTAAGAAGCCAAGTAAACCAGGGATGAGATAATCTAATTTTCCTTCGCCGGACCCGGCGACACAGGTACCCGGTCAGTATCCTGTCAGGGACATGCCGATCCCGAATAACAGCCCGCCGACGATATTCCCCACGATATACGTATTTGGCACGGCTGGGAATTTAACCAGACCGAGCCCGCGCAGGCCGTACAGTCCGATCATGGCGACCACCAGGGCCGTCATCATGAATTTCAACACCGCCATATCGGTCAAGCGGAATTGGTTGACGATTTTGTTGTATTGGGTCAACCCGGCTTTGTTCAACGAGAAACCGAAGAACCCGCCGAGGAACAGGGCAATCACGTAGTTCATTTCAATTCTCCTCGTTTAGTAGCGGTTGCGATAAACGATCAACGCCGTGACGATGCCGGACGCGAACATTCCGGCAATGAACAGGAAGGCGGCCGGCACGAGCAGCATTCCGCCCGAGATCGCCAGTCCGCTGGTACACCCGCCTGCGATGCCTGCGGCATATTCCAGCAAAATGGCGCCCAGGAATCCCAGAACCCAGCGCTTCCAGGTTTGCGGGCCGAAGATGCGTTTCCATTGTGTGTCGCTGTTGGCCGCATCCTTCTTGCCCCATTTCAACGTGCCGCTGCTCGCCGCGCCGATCATCCCGCCGAAGAACACTCCTACCAGCAGGATGACGCCCCACGTGATCCCGGGCGGCATTACAAATTTGAAGTAGGTGTTATCGAAGGCCTGCGGTGCAATGGCCTTCCCGATCATCCCGGCGATGTTCTCGAATGCGCCGGAAGCGCCCAGGAGGGTGTTGGATAGAAGCACGGCCAATACGCCTGTGATGCCAAGCAAAATGCCGGCCGCATACGGCGACCATGTTTCCCTATGGAGTTGTTTCATGATCCAGTTCATGTTTTTTCCTTCTTTGATCTTTTGCAGAAGTCCGAAGAAGAGCAACGCTCTTCCTTTTTTCCTTATATGACCTTTGTGTCCTTCGCGAAGCACGCAAAGCGTTAGTGTGCCTTCGTGTTTAATCTCTTATATCTTTGCGTTCGCCTGCCCCCGTTATTTGGGGGTCGTGCCTTTGCGGTTAACCTTTCACTTTTCACTTTTCACCTTTTACCATTCACCTTTTACCTTTTTCATCCTCTGACTTCTCTTCCGTCAGCTTGTCAATGGATGTCAGCACATCTGCCGCCGCATCCGGTTTTTCCAACAAGCGGCGCAGTGACTTGCGTGCATTGGGTTTCATTTTTGCGATGCTCGGCACCATGTCCACCACATCTGCCGGATACTCGCCTTCCACGGGCTTGTTATCCTTGAAGGAGACCCGGATCAGGCCCTCGTGGCTGATGACCAGCGCTCCGCCGCCAAAAACCATCCCCACGATCAGGACCCATAGGATCACGTCGCCCCAATTGGTCGGGTTCTGGCCCAGTACGTTTTGGTTATAACGCTGCACATAATTGACCAGATCCGCCTGGTTGACCGGTGCGGCAGGTTGGGCAGTTGCCGCTGTGTTGCTGGCCGCCGCTGCAGGAGTGGCCGTTGCAGTTGCACTGCCTGACCCCGACACGGTTGGTGCAGTGCCTGCGCCGATCTGGACGCCCAATTTATCCGCGTACACCTTGGCTTGTGCTTGATAGTCGCTCGGATGGCACGATTGGCACGAAGCCTTGATATCCGAAAGTGGCGGGACCATCCCCGTGTGTGCGGCGGTCTTATCCGTCGCTTGCTGGTTTCCACCGTGACAGATATAGCAAAAATCGCCGAAGGCATGGGATGTGTGCCAGGCCGTCCCATCGTTGTTCACGGACTTTTGCCCCTGCACTTCATGACAGTTTTTGCAGGATGATGTCTGTGACCCGCATTGCGCATGGACCGCTTGGGTCACTGCCAGTGCAATGCCGCTGACGATCACGATCAGCAGGCCGGCCACCACAGGCATTAAGAACAGTTTCTTACGTTGCATGCAAACCTCCTCTTTAAGAGATTGGGATGAACCATTTCCATCAGGCGTTGATCGTCGCCTTGGTTTCTTTTGCCAGGCTCGCCCGGTGCTTCAGGCGGTCACGCATTACGGCCCGCAGCAGGTCGAGCGCCTGGGTCAATCGTTTATCCCCCAAATGATAGGTGATGCTTGAGCCGTTGCGGACGGTGTATACCAGCCCGCGGTCGCGCAGGGTCTTCAGGTGACGCGAGATCGTCGGCTGAATAATGTCAAGTTCATTGGTCAATTCGGTAACGTTGTGAGGTTTATCGGCCAGCGAATATATGATCAGAAGCCGGGTCGGATCTGAAAGGGCAGAGCAAAAATCGGCTTCGAGTTGGGATATTTCCTGGATCAGCGCTTTTGATACCATGGTGTGCTCCTATCGTATACGCATAAACGTATATACGTTTCGATAATAATCCTGTGAACAAAATCACAATAGTGAAATGTATCCTCGCATTGGTGTAAAATGTCACATTCGTTTCTTTTCGTACAATGGGATCGGATCGGCTTTTCCCCCTGCTTTGTGGTTTTCTCAAATTCCACTGTGAACCCATGTTTTGTCCTTTTTTCAACGCGAAGGATGCGAAGCTGCGATTCCCGAATAACGAATAACGATTTCCTATTTCCCTTTCTCAGCTCTGTGTATAATGGTGTGGTTCTTTCAGGAAACAAAAATCGAGGTACAGCCATGATAGATCAGGCACAATTCCGACGCGTTTCTTCAGCCCTGCCCATTCTTCAGCATGCCGAACCGCAGTTGGTCCGTGATTTCCAGCAGGCCGCCTTCTTGGCCCGCATCCCCGCCGGCCATGACGTTTTTTTGGAGAATGACCAAGTGGATGCCATTGCCCTCCTGATCTCGGGCGTGGTGCGCGTCTACAAGATCGGTGGAACCGGGCGCGAAATCACGTTGTATCGTTTTGGGGATGGCGAAAGCTGCATCCTCACCGCCAATGCAATCTTAAGTCAGAAGACTTTCCCTGCCATTGCCGTGGTCGAAAAAGATGCCGAGGCAGTGATGATCCCGGCGGATAGTTTCCGTCAATGGGTTGCGAAATATGATTTGTGGCGCGAGTTTGTCTTTGACCTGCTCTCACGGCGTTTATCCAGCGTGATGGAAATCGTGGAGGAAGTTGCCTTCCGCCGCATGGATGAACGGCTGGCTTCATTTTTATTGACCCGTGCGCGGCTCCGCAACCCGCTGCGGATCACCCATCAGGAAATTGCCTCGGAATTGGGCAGTTCGCGCGAAGTCATCAGCCGCTTATTGGAGGATTTTTCCAAACGCGGATTGGTTCGCGTGGGACGCGGGGAGATTGAAATCCTGGATGAGGCTGGTTTGCAAACCCTCAATGCTGTGTGACTTTATCACAGACGATATTGGATCAAACTTCTAAACTGGTGTTGAGTCAAATATTATTTTGAAATTCTCTGGAAAGATTCGATACAGGAGTAGAAAATAAAAATGGAATTACTAATTGACTTTCCCGGCGATTCACGCGTAGACGCACATTTCGGCAAATTTACGGTGGCTACCGACCAGCCTCCGATGGCAAGCGCTCCATCTCCGTTTGATGTGTTTCTGTCATCCATTGGGACTTGCGCAGGAATTTACGTGCTCGGCTTTTGCAGGCAGCGAGGCCTTCCAACGGAAAATATGCACATTATTGAGCGCATACATCGGGATCAACTGACCGGCATGGTTGATAAAATTGATTTGGAAATTCAGGTTCCTCCCGGGTTTCCAGAAAAATACCGCGACTCGCTCATCCGTTCCGCAGAACTATGCGCGGTAAAGAAACACCTTGAAAACCCGCCGGCGTTTGATATCACAACCAAGTACGTTGACTTGCAGGCGAATCTTCAACCGCGCTAAAGCCGAAACCATGTGACTTTGTCACTGACAGGATTACTCCCATCTCCTATACTGGGGAGGAGATAATTCAAAGGAGATAAATAATGAATCCGTTCGTTTCTTTCATGGCTTCGGCCGCTGGTCGTATCGTCCGCATCGTGGTGGGACTTGTGTTGATTGTCTGGGGTTGGTTCGGCTTGGGCGGCGTAACCGGCATTATCGTGGCGGTGATCGGTTTGCTGCCCCTGGCTGCCGGCCTGTTCGATTTTTGTATCTTTGCCCCCCTGTTCGGCAATCCCCTGAGCGGCGCAAAAATCCGCGCTGGCAAGTAGTCTCTCGTTTAAACAATTCAATTCACATCAGAAAATTAAAAGGATGGCAGTAATTGGCTTTTGTGCCATCTACTGCCATTTTGATTTAAGTCAATGGAGGAGCACTGGTGATTACCCACATCTTTTGCACCACCACATTTGGGCAAAGTGACCTCTTGCAAGCGGCACATTTAGGGGCAAAATTCCAGTATAAGTCAGAAAGCCAGGCAAATACCGACTTGTGGGTAATCACCAGAGGAGCACTCAAACCTTCCAACCTTCGAACCTTTAAACTTTCCAACCTTATAACTTCCCAACTTTTCATGCTCCCAGCTAATGGATTATCCAACAGTTCACGCTATAATGCTCTAGGAGGCAGAGATGCTTAATAAAAAAGTCGCTTTTGTTGGATCTGGAGTAATGGCTGAAGCAATGATTGCAGGATTGCTTCGCCAGAAACTGGCAAAGCCCGGGAACCTGATCGCTTCCGGGCCGCGCGCCGAACGTGGTGCGGAATTGCATGAGAAATATGGCATTCAAACCAGCATGGATAACGCCGCCGCAGTGCATGAAGCGGATGTGGTGGTGCTTTCGGTCAAGCCGCAGAGGTTGAGCGATGTCATGAAAGGCATCAAAAGCCTCAGCCCGGACGTGTTGGTGCTTTCGATCGTGGCGGGCGCTTCGATCAAAAAGATCGGCGCCGGCTTGAAGCATAAGGCAATTATCCGCTCGATGCCGAACACGCCCGGGCAGATCGGCCAGGGCATCACGGTTTGGACCGCCTCGCCTGAAACATCGCCTGAACAGCGTGAAATGGCTCAGAAAATTCTGGGCGCCTTGGGCCAGGAAGTTTTTGTCGAAGATGAAAGTTATCTCGACATGGCGACCGCCTTATCGGGCACAGGTCCCGCCTATGTTTTTCTTTTCACCGAGGCCTTGATCGACGCGGGTGTGCACATGGGGTTCCCGCGCCGGATTGCCGAACAACTGGTGTTGCAGACCATTAAAGGGTCGGCCGCCTTCTATGAACAGGCGGAGAAGCATCCGGCGGCGTTGCGAAACCAGGTCACCTCCCCGGGAGGCACCTCGGCTGAAGCCTTGTATTATCTTGAAAAGGCCGGCTTCCGCACGGCGATCTCACGCGCAGTGTGGGCCGCCTATCAACGCTCGTTGGAATTGGGAAAAGAGAAGCCGGGACATTTGCATGACTCAAATGACGAAGAGCAGAAATGAAACCGCCCGAGAAATTTGAAACTGAACGCCTGATCCTCCGCAAGCCGTGCATGGAGGATGCGCCTGCCATCTTTACCTCGTATGCCCAGGATCTGGAAGTTACACGTTACATGACTTGGACTCCGCATAAAAATATTGAAGAGACATACGGCATTATGCAGATTATGCTGAAGTCGTGGGAAGAGGGCAGCGCGTATTCCTTTGCCATCGTTCCAAAAGATTTTAATTCTGTCATCGGCATGATCGCCATGCATCCGGACGGCTTCAAAGTTGAAATTGGTTATGTGCTGGCGCGCCCCTATTGGGGGAAAGGGCTGGTTACCGAAGCCGCGCGTGCGCTGACAAACTGGCTGTTGCAGCAGCCGGATATCTATCGCGTCTTTGCAACCTGCGATGTAGAAAACCCGGCGTCGGCGCGGGTAATGGAAAAGGTAGGCATGGTGCGTGAGGGCCTCCTGAGAAGAAATGCCATTCGCCGGAATATCTGCAATGAGCCGCGCGACAGTTATATTTATGCGATTGTGAAGTAACGGGAAGTATAATTCGGGGGCATTCAAAACTGATTCCTGATAACTATGTCACTGATTTCTGTCTCCTCCCTCACCAAATCCTTCGGCGCACTTGACCTTTTCACCAACATCAGCTTCTCGGTGTCGAAAGGCTCACGCCTCGCGCTGGTCGGCCCCAACGGCATAGGCAAGACCACGCTCTTGCGCATCATCGTCGGCGCGGATGAAGCCTCGTCCGGCACGGTGCATCGCGCCCGCGCGGCCAACATCGGCTATCTTCCCCAGGAGGCCGATTTCGAAATGATCGGCACCTTGTGGGATGCCTGCCTGCATGTGTTCTCGGAGTTGCTCACGCGTCAGGAGGAATTGCACCGGCTCGAAGCGCAGATGGCAGACGCCGCGCAGGTCGAAGCCGTCATGCTGCGCTACGGAAAACTCCAGGAGGAGTTTGAGCGGCGCGGCGGGTATACCTACGTCACGCGCATCAAGCAGGTCCTGAGCGGCCTCGGTTTCGATGAATCCGATTACACACTTTCGCTCGATCATCTTTCCGGCGGACAGCGCACCCGTGCGTATCTGGCGCGCCTGCTTTTATCGAATCCGGATTTGCTGCTGTTGGATGAGCCTACAAATCATCTCGATATTGCCGCGGTCGAATGGCTCGAGAGTTATCTTGCCCAGTGGGATGGTGCGGCGGTCATTGTTTCGCATGATCGTTATTTTCTCGATAAAGCCTGCAATGCGATTCTCGAAATGCATCCCGGTGCGTTCGAGTTGTATCACGGGAATTATTCCGCCTATCTGCACCAGCGTCAGGAACGCGCCGACCGCCGGCAGGCGGTCTTCGAGAGCGAGCGCGAAAAACTCTTGAAAGATATGGAATACATCAAGAAAAATATTGCGGGGCAAAACGTCCAGCAGGCCAAAGGCAAACTGCGGCGGCTCACGCGCGTGGTGCAAGCCATCGAGCAGGTGGGCATGGAAGCCGTGCTGAGCACCAACTGGTCGCAGCTCGATGTCGAAACCACCACCAGTCCGTTCGGTGTGGAAGAAGCCGAGAAGCACGTGCGCGCCCTGCGTTCGCCTGTGCGCACCCTGCCTCACTTGCATTTGAAACTGGGTTCGCAAAAACGTTCCGGCGAGTTGGTCATCCGCACCCGTGATATCCAGGTGGGTTATCCCGGCAAGCTTCTATTCCGCGCGCCGGATATCGAATTGCGCCGGACGGATTGTGCGGCCTTGATCGGGCCCAACGGCGCGGGTAAGACCACCTTCCTAAAAACGATCCTCGGCCAGATCGAACCGTTGGCGGGTGAGGTGATCCTCGGGGCGAGTCTCAACGTCGGCTATTTTGCGCAGGCGCACGAGGGTCTCGATCCGAATCGCACGTTGATCGAGGAAATTGACTCGGTGGTCCCGCACTGGCTGCCGGGGCAGATCCGCGATTATCTCGGAAGATACTTATTCGGCGGCGAGGACGCCTATAAGAAAGTGTCCATGCTCTCGGGCGGCGAGCGCGGGCGGCTCGCCCTGGCCAAGCTTGCCTTGCAGGATACGAATCTTTTATTGCTTGACGAACCCACCAACCATCTCGATATTCCATCCCAGGAAGTTTTGGAAGCGGTGCTGGATGATTATGCCGGTACCATTTTGCTTGTCACGCATGACCGCTATTTGGTGGATGCGCTCGCCACCCAAATTTGGGAGGTTGGCGGGCAGACTTCCGAAGTCTCGAAGACTTCGGAAGTCTTGGCTGTTTTCAACGGAACCTATTCGCAGATGAAAGCGGAACGCGAGAAGGAAGCCGCGCGAGGGGTGGCAGCTACTCCGAATTCCCGAATCCCGATTCCCGCAAAATCAAAAACGCAAAACGCAAAAACGAAAGACGAACGACGCCGTCTCGCACAGTTGCAGGAACTTGAAAATACCATTGCCGCCCTGGAAAAGCAATTGGCGAATCTAAGCGGGCAGTTGGAGAGTCCGCTGGTCAACCCAAATGAAGTCGGCAAAATCGGGAAGGAATACGAGCGCATCCAAAAGGAGATGGATGAGAAGCTGGCGGAATGGGAAGGGTTGCAAGAGTGATGAAGCAGTACGATGCTCAAACTGATATACTGTTCTTAATCATGGGGTAACCGGTTCTGAAAGGAGGCACACATGTCTTGGAAGAATCAACTACGAAGCGACTGTCTGCCGTGGTTGCTGGAGTCTGAGAATCCCGATGTTCGTTATCTTGCCTTGCGCGACCTGCTCGATCTCTCACCCGAAGATCCCAAGCTTAAATCCGCACGCAAGTCTGCTCATAAAGAGGGACCGATTGCGGTTATCCTTTCCAATATGGAGAAAGAGGGATATTGGGTTAGGCCGGGTCCCGGCTATAACCCGAAATATCGTTCAACCGTCTGGTCTATCATTTTGTTGGCGCAGCTTGGCGCATTAGCCAGCGAAGACCAACGCATCGAGCAAGCCTGCAAATATCTGCTGGATCATATGGCAGAAGGCGGTCAATTCACGACATCAACTTCCGGCGCGCCTTCAGGGACGGTGGATTGCCTGCAAGGAAATCTGTGTGGGTCGCTGATGCAAATCGGTTATGACGATCCGCGCTTGAAAAAAGCCTATGAATGGATGGCGCGCACAGTCACGGGCGAGGGCATCGCACCGCTGGAAGACAAGGATGCACAAGTTCGCTATTACGCCTATAAGTGTGGCCCAACCTTTGCTTGCGGCGTGAACAATAGCCTCCCCTGCGCCTGGGGCGGAGTCAAAGTCATGTTGGCGTTTGGCAAAATCCCTGTGAATCAACGAACGCCATTGATCAGGAAAGCCATCCAACAAGGCACAGATTTTTTCTTTAGCATCGATCCCTCCACGGCAAAATATCCGACACGCGATAAAAGCGGTAAGCCAAGCCGCGATTGGTGGAAGTTTGGCTTTCCAGTTTTCTATATCACTGACTTATTGCAATTGGCCGAAGCTTTTGTCTCATTAGGCTATGGCAATGACAGGCGCTTATCCAACACCCTTGAGGTCATCCGTGAAAAACAAAATGAACGCGGGCAGTGGCTGCTGGAATTCGATTACACGGGAAAGACATGGCTTGATTTTGGCAGAAAGAAAGAGCCTAATAAATGGGTTACAGTGCGGGCATTGAAAGTGCTCAAAGCCATTAGCTGAAGAATAATCACGCGTCTCGATGCTTGACCGGGATGGGGTTTTCTCCGTCATCTCCGGCGGCTCGACCGTATGGGATCATATCCTTTTCGGACATCTAACAATTCTGATATGGGCGCCCATCTGCGTATTCTATATGATACGATATGGCTTGCTTACCTATTCAATCCGCGGAGCGTAATGATATGAAGCGTTTCATTGTAGTTTCCATAATTGGCTCATTCCTTCTGTTGACTGGTTTTGCTGCTCAGCCCGCGCTGGCCGCCACCGCAGCCAACACGATCGCCTTGACAGTCAAAGTCTCGCTCAATCGCAAGCCCATCAGTCCCTATATCTACGGTCTTAATTTTGCCAAGCCGGCCTTCGCAAAGGCGATTGGCCTGCCGGCACGCCGCTGGGGCGGCAATGATACCTCCCGCTATAACTGGCAGACGGGGAATACGAACTCCGGTAACGATTGGTATTATGAGAATTCACATTACTCCGACCCCTATACCGGCAATCTCATCACGCATACTGGTTGGATCAACCAAAACATCTCGACCGGAGCCGCTTCGCTCATCACCATTCCGATGGTAGGTTATGTGTCCAAAGACGGCACAAACTGCGGCTTCAATACTTCGGTCTACGGCGCCCAACAAAGCGTGGATCCCTGGCGGACTTCATGCGGGAACGGTGTGAAAACGGACGGGCAAAATATCACCGGTAATAACCCGCTCGATACCAGCCTTGCGGTGGATGAGAACTTTATGAAGTCGTGGGTGCAGAGTTTGGTCAGCTCTTATGGCCCGGCTTCCGCCGGCGGCGTCAAGTTCTATGCGCTGGATAACGAACCGGAATTGTGGAGCGAAACGCATCGCGACGTTCACCCTTCGCCTCAGACGTATGATGAATTGTTATCCAAAACCATCGCCT
The DNA here is from genome assembly GCA_003158885.1 of Anaerolineae bacterium. Lineage (GTDB taxonomy): Bacteria > Chloroflexota > Anaerolineae > Anaerolineales > Villigracilaceae > Fen-1038. The sequence continues at coordinate 4,162 of PMLN01000076.1, read as the reverse complement.
ATGGCGCAGCCATCAAATCTGCCGACCCAAGCGCGCAGTTGTTGGGTTTTGTTTCTTATGGCTGGACCGGTTACTGGTATTCCCAATTGGATGCGGTGACCGGCGCTTCGAACTGGTATACCTATTTCCCCGATTATGCCACGCATGGCAACATGTACCAGACCCCCTGGTATTTGTCTCAAATGTACAAGTACCAGCAAGCGCATGGCGTTCGCCTGCTGGATTATCTGGATTTGCATTATTATCCCTCCCAGGCTGGCGTCACGCTGGCAACGGCTGGGAGCGCGGCCACACAAGCCCTACGCCTGCGTTCGACGCGCTCGCTTTGGGATCCAAC
>PMLN01000076.1:0-3736 GCA_003158885.1 Anaerolineae bacterium | reverse complement strand
TTCCGCATGTATCGCAATTACGATGGCAATGGGCATAAGTTTGGCGATGTAAGCCTCAGCGCCGTGAGTGCCGACCAAAGCCGGTTGGCGATCTATGCGGCCCAGCGTTCGGGCGACTCGGCCTTGACTTTGATGATCATTAACAAAACCGGCGGGGCGTTGACCGGCAATATCTTATGGAGTGGGTTTACGCGTTCCGGCAGCGCACAGGTATATCGTTACAGCGTAGCCAATTTGAAAGCCATCCTTCACCTGGCGAATCAATCGGTTTCAGCCAGCGGTTTCATCGCTTCTTTTCCTGCCAACTCCATAACCCTGCTGGTGATTCCTGGTCATTAGTATCTCATCAACATTCACAGGAACGTTGATGAGAGAGATCTCATTTCTCCGCCATCTCCAGCGGCTCGACGTGCACGGTCACATCGGATTCCCGCAGGATTCTGTGCACCTTCTTTTCAACCTTCTCTGTGATTGCGTGCGTTTCATTGAGCGTGCGTTCGCCGTCCATCGTCACGTGTAAATCCACGAACCAGCGCGCGCCCGACGGCCGGATGCGCACCGCGTGGCAATCGTGAATGCCCTTGATCTTTCCGACCTCGGCAGTGATCCTTTCGGTCATGCCTTTGGGCGCCGTATCGAGCAGGGCAGTGATGGTGCGCCAACCCAATTCGCCGCTGACAAAGATGACGATCACCGCCACCAGCAGCGCGGCAATGGCATCGGCCTCGGACATCCAGGTTAACCCTGATACAAGGCGGCTGATCGTTACACCGATCAGGCCGAGGATCACCACGCTGGATGACCATACATCGGTCGAGAAATGCAGCGCATCCGCTTCGAGCGCCTGTGAGTTGTATTTTTTGGCTGCGCGATATAAAATGCGCGAGCGCGTGATATCAATGGCAATTGAAGTTCCCATGACGATGAACGACCAGATGGAAATTTCCACCTGGGCCTTCTTGAAGAATAAACGATCGATGGCCTCGTTGATGATCCATGCCGAGGTGAGGAGCAATAAAATGGCCTCGAAGAGAGCCGAGAGATTTTCGATCTTCCCGTGGCCGAAGTTGTGTTCCCTGTCGGCGGGTTTATCTGCCATGCGCACCGCGAAAAGGGTCATCAGTGCGGCAGCGAGATCAAGCGCGGAATGTGCAGCTTCAGCCAGGATGCCGAGCGAATTGGTCAGCAGGCCAACAATGATTTTGAAGGATGTCAATCCAACCGCGGCAATAACTGATATAAGCGCGGCAGAACGTTTTTCCTGTTGTGCAATGGTATGCGACATGATGTCCTCAATTCTTGATGAGGCTGCCTGTCGTAAATTTAGTTAAATCACTTCGGGGGATACGACTTTGAAATGCTGGCGCCGATTACTTACCATAATCATACCGAATTTCTCCTTCCGTGAAAAGGGGCAGATTTCGAAGTGTTAGCCCAAAATAGAAATGTCCCTTTTCGCCAAAGTTAAAATGTCCCCTTACGGAGGACGCGAAATGGAGACGATCACAAGGAGTGCGAAATGAAGAGAAAGTTCATCCTTTTATTTACCGCTTTAGCGGGGTTGATGTTGACCGCTTGCAGAACGAGTGTTACTACACCAGACACCGGCTTGGAACGTTCCATGAAGGGCTTTGAACTCTACAGCTGGCAAAATGGCAGTCAGTGGAATTTTTCCCTGCTGGTCGGGACGAATCGCGAGAAAAGTCTGGATGAGATCAAATCCCCGGATACGCTCCTATCCGGTATCAATCCATTGAGAGTCCGGCTTCAAAAAAAGGCGCCCGGCCAATATGTTACCTGGTCATCGAAAGAGACATTAACCTTCCCGCCGGATGAAATCGTCAAAAAAGTCGAACAGGTTTGTAAAGATCAAGGGATAATCCTGCAGATTGCACGATGATCGGTAAATCGTAGATTATGTAGGGGCAGACCTGCCAATCCTTAGCCCGTTAAAAACGGTTGAGCCGCTATTTTTTCAACGCGAAGGGTGCAAAGGTCGCGAAGAAAGACCAATTAACCTTGGCGTGCTTTGCGTTCTTCGCGGTTAGCTCTCTACCTTTGATGGCTCTTCCGTTTCAAGTGAGATTCATCCACAGATAAAAAACCTTCCAATCCTTAAGCCCGTTAAAAACGGTTGAGCCACTTTAATTTTGCTTACCGATATCTTCTTTCAGCCATGCAATCGTTTCGTGCACGGCCTGCGGCAGGGGGGTGCCTTTCCATCCAAATGCCTGCTCGGCTTTGGTCGAATTCATGATGAACGGCTGGGTCCATTCGTACATCATCTCCACCGTTTCGCGCATGATCGGATTGAACAGGCCCAGGAAGCTCATCATGGCAGTTCCGGCGGCTAATACCTTGACCGGCCTGCCTAGTTCTGCTTCCATGATCTTGACCAATTCGCTTTGCGTAACCGGTGCGGGGCTGGGCGTGAACCAGATTTGTCCCAAAGCCTGCTCGCGCGTGCCGAGTGTGGCCAGCAGTTTCCCGAAGTCCGCGGCATAGGAAAATGTATGCGGCTGATCGGTCCTCCCCAGCAGGTTGGCAGTCTTGCCCTGGACGGCGGGGCGGATGGCGTAGTCGGTCACCGCGCGGTCGTCAGGGCCGAAGAAGTTCGATGCGCGTCCGCTTGTCCATCCTGACCAGTTCGCGCGCCGTCCATTTTCCCAACGGCCCGCTTCCAAAAATTACGTGAAGTTCAGACATCTTTCTCCTACTTTCCCATTTCGATGATTTTATAAGGTTGTCGTTTTATGACTTTTTCTGCTCCGTATGGTTTGGCTTGTTGCTTCCAGCCGTAGGCTCCCATGGCACGATACAGCCAGCCGGGGATGAACGGTTTTGCCAGGAGCGCCTGTGCCGCTGACGGGATGGATGTACCTCGCGCGAGCGCCTCAGCTGCAAGATCGAGGGCTTTCTTTAGCGGAATGACGCGTCCGTCCAATTCATTCAAAGGCGTTCCGTGGACCATCCCTTCGCCTGCCCCTAAAGCCAGGGATCCTGCCCATGTAAAGTTGGAAAGCCGCGCGAAATTCGCACAGATCGCCAATGCCGTGGCGTTGTGTCCTGGTTCGGGGAAACCGCAGTTCGCGATTGCGGCGAATAATGGCTGTGGCTTGTTTTCGCCTTGTGAGGCGCGCTGCAATGCGATGGCTTCAAGCGCCTTCATCACGGGGGCGGGCAGAGAGTCTACATACAAGGGAAAAGCCAACAGCACCAAATCTGCCTTGTCAACGGCCTCCAGCATGGCTCTTGTTCTTTCGGCTGAATTCATCGTAGTGTGAATAAACAGGGTCTCGGTTTGAATGTTGCGTCCCTGCAATTGTTCAAAGAGATAACCGCCAATCGAATTGGATGTGCTTTTTCGTGTGCGCGGACTGCCCACCAGCAGCAGTGCGCGTTGTATCGGAGTCGGTTTTACGTTTCCCTTCTGACTTTCGGGCAGCTTCACCGGCTGGAGTCTTTTTTCGGTTTTCAGTTCACTGATCCATTCTTGCACGGATGCCTGGATCTGGCTTTCGGTTTGATCGGCAATGACCACACCCGTGACGAATCTTTTGGCATAAAGGTTTATGGCGTTGCGATACGTGAGATGGCGGAATATGGCTTCGCTGTGGACATCGGAGTGATCCATCCAGCCTATTGCTAAAAAGTCCGGGTAGGCAGGATAACGCCGCGCATGATGGGTCTCGCCATTAACCTGCTGAAAGAACGGCAGGACATTTTGAATTTGATG
>PMLN01000410.1:3464-3630 GCA_003158885.1 Anaerolineae bacterium | reverse complement strand
AGAATGAAGGTACCAGCCAAACATTCTGTCACACAGGAGATGGTCTCATGCTATCGGAAATCGAACGTTTCGTCAATTGGGTGCACAGGCGCAGCCCCGAAGCTCGGACATGGAAAGACTATGGATATGACCTGCGCTTCTTCATGCAGGCGGTGGGGGATCGTCC
>PMLN01000410.1:0-3457 GCA_003158885.1 Anaerolineae bacterium | reverse complement strand
GACGAGGGACTGATCTGTCCGGTCATCTTCCGCAGGCATCACGTGCGCGAACAACAGAGACTGCCAAGACCAGTGCAGGAACCGGACTTGAAGGCATTCTTCGGAGTGATCGAAGACAAACGCGACCGGGCCATGTTTCTGCTGATGTTAAGGTGCGGCTTGCGGATCGGCGAGGTGGCATCCTTGCAAATGAGCGATCTGTTCCTGGATGAAGAATATCCGCGCATTGTGGTACACGGCAAAGGCTCGAGAGAACGCGGCGTATATCTTTCACGGCAGGCAGTGCAAGCCTTGCAGTCCTATCTGGCAGAGCGTCCCGAGGTGAAGTGTGAGACCGTGTTTCTCAGTTATCTGGAGCAGGGCCTCTCCACCACCTCCATCCATAACCGTTTGTTGAAATATCGCGAATTGGCAGGCATCCAGATCACGGCTCATCGTCTGCGCCATTCCTTTGCCAACGATCTGTTGAATGCGGATGCGCCGATCACGAGCATTCAAAAGCTCATGGGGCATCGTTGGATCGAGAGCACCCAGACCTATGTCACGGCCAACGACCGCCAGGTGTGCGAGGATTATTATGCCGCCTGCGCCAAACTGGAAGGCTGGTCATGATGTGTCCCTTCCACAAAGCCACCACGCTCGCCGAACATTATGACCAGGGTTTGCATCTGGCACGCCATCACAAATTGCCGGAAGGCTATCCCGCTCCGCAGCCCAGCGCCTGCTGGCCGAAGGAGAATATTGCCCTATACGAGAAGTACCGCGACTGGCTGCTTTCCGGTGGAACCTGTGAGCATGCCACACATAACATCTACCTGCCGATTGCCGGGCATGTGTTCGGTCTCAACCTCAAACCGCATTGGGAACTCGATCTGGAGCAAGACCTGGAACGTGCTCTGGACTATACGCGAGCCAAGCAATCCGGGAAGGACTGGATCAAGGCCTGCCGCAATGGCTTGAACAAGTTCCGCCGTTTCCTGCGTTTGGAGCGCGGCCTGGGTGAGGAGTACAAAGTCACGCCCTTCGATTCAGCCCGCGTCACTTCCGGCCTGCCGGAGTGGCTGGTGCAGGAACTGGATCGCTTTCAACGCCTCCAACAGAGGAACTGGCGCGAGGCTCGAATAGAGGAGAACATCCGCCGTTTCTGGTCCGGGTATCTGCGGATGTGGCGTTTCTTCGTGGAGGAGCGCCAAGTGCTGGAAGTCGTGGATCTCAAACGCCAGCACGTGCTGGATTACGTGGACAAACGGCTCGATGAAGGCTATTCCATCACCGGAGTGAACAAGGATTTGCGCGACCTGCGCTCCTTCCTGTTCTTTTTGATGGATGAGGGCTATACCTTGCCGCAGTCGCTCTTGCGCATCCCGTGTTTGAAGCAGCCTGAACCCCTGCCGCGTTATCTCACGGATGAACAGGTTGGGAAGCTGCGGGAGGGTTTCGAGCAGGAAATCCGGGAATCCAAGCTGGAAAGCCACCGCCGCCTAGCATTGTTGGGGCGTGCCGCCTTTTATCTGCTGTGGCAAGGCGGGATGAGGCTGGGCGAAGTGGAGGAATTGCGCCTGGAAGACCTGGATTTGGGCCAAAAACGCCTTTCCGTGCGGGATGGCAAGGGCCGCAAAGACCGCACGGTCTATCTTCCCGAAACGGCCATTTGTGCCTTGCAGGAATACCTGGCCGTGCGCGGGGAGGGCAGCGGAGATCATGTTTTTCTGTACCGCAATGCACCTTTGAGAAAGGATTTAATTCGCGGACGCCTGAAGGCGGTTGGCGATAAGGTGGGGGTGAAGGTGTTTCCTCATCGGCTGCGCCACACCTGCGCCACGCAATTGCTGAATGCGGGCTGCCGGGTCACTTCCATCCAGAGATTTCTGGGTCACAAGGAGCTTTCCAGCACCATGATCTATGCCAAAGCTCATGACCAGACGGTTGCGGAAGATTATTTCGCCGCGATGGAGAAAGTCGAGCAGAGAATACAGATTGGCGAAGATAAGTAGGCTTGCGCTGAGCAACGTCGAAGCGATGAATTGTTAAGGTGCAGATATGGCTAACCCTAGGCGAGGTCAGGAGACCCCTGCCTCGCATTTACCCATTCCAACACAGCAGAGGACAATAAACTGAGACTGATCAGCCATAAGCCTAACATGGGTTCTGCCCACATTCTTAAGCTGAATGGAAAGTCCAGCATTATCCATAACCAAAACAAAAAACACATGCTCACTAAAATGGTTGGAATCGCAATCCGGCTTTTATATTCTTTTTTCTTTTTTCGCAAGACCAACACGTTGTAAGCCAGATATAGCAACAACAACAGGGCATCCACTCCTAGCAAGATAATTCGTATTGTGAACCCATCTATATTTCCGTTCGAGACGTATTTGAATGAATAATTCACAGCACCCACTATAAGGGATATCCACTCTAAGGACAGGGAAAATGTGGAAGGACGGATGTCACCCTCCACGCCCGCGCTGTAGACCCAAGGTATCAACATGGCAAAAAACAATACTGCTGTATTTACCATCCGCCACGGACGCAACTTACCTGATCTCATTTTTGCTCCTTTGATTTTACGATACCTGAATTACGGGTAATACGGGTTACCCCAAAGCGAAGGATCCATAGGCGGTTCGCCGAAGCCCCACAAATTCTCTATACTAGGAACACGAGACTTAACACTTTCAAGATAATCATGTGTGTAAGGGCTTGCATTCAGACTGCCAGCGGCATTTAGCGCAGCATCGTATGCGTGGTTTTCCAACTGCACGATGCGTTTCATTGCCCACTCATATGAACTTCTTGGATCACTACCAACATCAATGTTTTGTGCAAGATCGCTATTACGGATGTCCGCCTCTACCCAAGCATGATCGCCTTCATGAACCTCGTACATGCCTATATCACCGGGGATCTGCGAATGGGCAAACGCATTGCTCGAGATATAGACGCTGTAATCCATCGCTGCGCCATCCTTGCTTGGATTAAGGACAGTTCCATTTGCCAATGTGACTGTGCCGTAGTCGGGTTTCGTGCCATTGTATGTGGAGAAATAAGGTTGCCATCCTTCAGCGCCAGGGTGGGTCGAAGTGCCTCCAACTATGTAGACATACTTGTATCCTGGCGGCAACTTAATACCATAATAACGTGTAATATCTTGAAGATATTTATCTCTACTTTCATTTGGCACATCTGACGGATTTGGAAGTGGGGGTGGACAATACCCATCTTCTTCGCAGTTTCTATGCCCTGTGGGATCGGTGTATCGGACCGGATTATCGAACGCGTATTCGTATCTATTCCAGGACTGAGGGTCGTACTGTTGTGGTATGATGCTGTCAGGCTGGGTAAACTGGTTAAGATAAGAAGACAACAACCTTGCGCTGTAATACTAGAGAGCCTCTTTTTTCCCTTGTGTTCTTCGCGACGTGTACTTGGCGTTCTTCCAAGCAAGCACGCAAAG
>PMLN01000097.1 GCA_003158885.1 Anaerolineae bacterium | reverse complement strand
CCACAAAATGCTGTAATTGGGATTATTTCTCGAAGATCAACAGTGAGATTTCCCGACTCTGGTAAAGCCATGCAAAGTTGGGCGGATGCAACAATCCGCCCTTTTCATTTCTACGGTAAAATAAGTGAATGAAGATCCAGATTGAACCGCATACGCTGGAGCGCGCTGAAGAACGCGGTGCCGCTGTGGAAGAAATCGAAGATGTAATTCAAAATGGTTTGACAATCCCGGCACGAAAAGGCCGATCAGCAAAATACAAGATTTATCCATTTGAGCAAGATCGGCTTGGAACATATTACAAGCAGAAACGCATCGAAGTAATTTATCTGATTGAGAATGAAGTGATAGTGACCGTAACCGTGTTCGTCTTTTACGGAGAATGGATGGAAGAAAATGCAGGTTCTTTATAACGCTAAAACAGATACGCTTTACATTCGCCTGGACGAGACAAAACAGGCTGTAATCAACAGGCGCGTTTCAGACGATGTGGTTTTGGATGTCGGTCAAGGCGATAAAATTGTTGGCATTGAAATTGTAGATGCATCCAGTCATCTCAACTTGAAAAACATCTTACCGATTGAGTTCAAACTCACCGCAGGCGTAAAAGCTTAATGTTCAAACACAGCACTACTCCCGCTGAATCCACACAACCCGTTCAAGCCGTGGAACGCATCACCTCCGTGCTCGGTCCGGGTGTGATCTGGCACGGCTCGATCAACGGCTCGGGCGGCATCCGCATCGAGGGTGCCTTCGAGGGCGATATTGCTTTGCGCGGCATGTTGGTCGTTGGTGAAACGGGGCGTGTGACCTGCGAGAATGTACGCGCCAATAATGTCATCGTGGCAGGCGCGGTGCGCGGCAATATCACGACTCAAAAGCTGGAAATCCGCGGCACGGGACGCGTCTGGGGCGATGTGGTCACCACGGCTTTCGTGACCGAGGAAGGCGCCTTCCTGCGCGGACAAATCCGCATGGAAGAAACCGTGGAACTGGAGCTTGAGGCGGCTCCCCAAGCCACACCCAGCGAGGCCGCCCAGGCCGAGTCCATCGCCCAGACCCCCATCACCATTCCGCCTCCCGCACCGAAAACCCGCAAGAAGAAGACCGAGACCCCCCAATAGGTTTTAGCGGCACAAACACCTGCCGCCAACTAATGTTTTATTGACCTCTTGCAATAGTCTGATGGTGGAAGAACGACGCTCCGGAAAACATGATTTTTTCCTTCTCCCTTCTCCCTTCCCTCTTATGAAATACCGAGATTTGCAAATCCAAACCCAACGCGAATTCCCTTCCAATATGCGGACGGCAGGCTTCGGCTGGCTGGTGCGTGCCGGCTATATCACCCGCGAGAACGTACTCCTGCCTCTGGGGAACCAGGCGCTTGCGCGTTTGCGCGGTTTGGCGGATCAGCCCTCTTTCTTTTCTCTTCTTGGCTTGCCGGTTATCGCCAACCGGCAGGAAACTTTCTTTCCAATTGCCACAGGTTCCATTGAAGTGATCCATTGCCCTTCTTGTGGATATACTTCCCGAAGGGGAATAGCCCAATTCAGGAAGCTTCCATTTTCCAGGGAAGAGCCGCTTCCCATTGAAAAGGTTTTGACCCCCGATTGCAACTCCATCGAGGCGTTGGCGCATTACCTCGGCGTTCCGAAGGAAAAAACTGCCAAAGCTTTGATGTTCACGCGCAGCGCGGATGGCAAATTTATATTTGTTGTCGTGCGCGGCGATATGCAGCTCAGCGAAGCCAAGTTGAAGAAACTCATCGGCGAGTTCCGGATTGCCACCGCCGAAGAAATTGTCAAATCGGGCGCGGCCGCGGGCTACGCTTCACCGGTTGGTTTGAAAAATGCCTTGATCGTGGTGGATGACCTCATTCCTGAATCGGCTAACCTGGTCGCGGGTGCGAATGAAACCGGCTGCCACCTCAAGAATACCAACTATGGCCGCGATTACACTGCCGAAATTGTTGCAGATGTTGTGCTGGCAAATGCGGGCGATCCATGTCCAAGCTGTGGCAGCGCCTTGAAATTGTTGGATGCGGAATTGCTTGCCGACGGTAAAGACTATCGTTTTGAAAATATCCTTTCCGCACTTGCTGAAACTTATCACGATGATAAAGGCTTGGTGTTTCCCAGGGAAGCCGCGCCGTTCGATGTATATCTCATGCACATCCCCGGAAAAGAAATAGATACGCGCACACAAGCTGAAGAGATATATAACGCATTGCAAACCGTGGGCATCTCAGTTTTATTCGATGACCGCGACGAGCGCGCCGGGGTCAAATTCAACGATGCGGATTTGATCGGCTGTCCCATCCGCCTGACGGTGGGTGAGAAAAACCTCAAGGCTGGAATGGTAGAATTGAAACCGCGCAAGGAAAAAGAGAATCGTCTGGTTAGTCTTGCAAGTCTGAGCGGTATTAAAACCCAGACTGACTTGTTGGACTTGATGACCAGTAAGACCAGTTAGACTAACAGACCATTTAGACCAACCGACCGAGAGACCAAAATGCAAATCCCCATGTCATCCCCCGACCTGACCGATGCAGAGCGCCAGGCAGTTCAAAGCGTCCTCAATACGCCCTTCCTCAGCATGGGCCATTGGATCACCGACTTCGAAAAATCCTTTTGCGATTTGACCGCAGCAAAACATGCCATCGGCGTTTCTTCTGGAACCTCCGGCTTGCATTTATGTGTGCGGGCGGCCGGCATCGGCGCAGGCGACCTGGTCATCACCACACCGTTCTCCTTTGTCGCCTCGGCCAATGTTATGCTCTTTGAAAATGCGGTTCCAGTTTTCGTGGATGTGAATCCGAAAACGGGGAATATTGATCCCCAGCTCGTCGCGCAGGCCGCCCGTGATTTGACCGAGGGCGGGAAACCGGCTGAGAAATGGCTTCCGCGTAAAGGTGGTGGCACCAAGCGCACGCTGAAGGCTATTCTTCCGGTGGATGTTTTCGGCCAGCCCGCCGACCTTGACCCAATTCGCAAGACCGTGGATGAATTCAATCTGAAAATGATCGAGGATGCCTGCGAAGCGCTCGGCGCAGAATATAAGGGCAGGCCTGCCGGAACGTTCGGCGATTATGCGGTCTTTGCATTCTATCCGAACAAACAAATTACAACCGGAGAAGGCGGCGTGGTCATCACCTCCCAAAACCAGGCTGCCGATATAATGCGCGCCCTCCGCAATCAGGGACGCGCGCCCGGCGACACCTGGCTGCAGCACACCTACCTGGGCTACAACTATCGCCTTGATGAGATGTCCGCCGCTCTGGGTACCATACAGATGACGCGCCTGGATGAATTGTTAAACAANNATTGGAAGAACGCGGCGTGCATGTCCGTCCCTATTTCCTTCCGATCCATTTGCAGCCTTACATGGCCGAACGCTTCGGTTATCGCGAAGGCGATTTCCCGATCACCGAGGATCTGGGCAGGCGTGGATTGGCATTGCCTTTCTCCGGTGTGATGACGGAGGAACAGGTGGAGTTTGTTTGTTCGGCGCTTCGTGATGAGATCAGTGCATTGTGATGTACTACAGAGATTAAAGATTTTCCCCGCCTCTTTGTGACTCGCTGGCTAACCAAGACTGTTTATGAATACCGGCCTTTTTCCTCCATCCAAGCGCAGCGGGCTTCTGTTCCATGGGAGCCTGCTGGTCGCGTTGGGCCTGCTTTCGGCGTGGGGATTCTATAATCTTTCGCACACTCTCATCGGGGAAAATTTTGTCACGGATTTGCTCATCGGATTGCTGGCCTTTGCGCCCATGCCGTGGATCGCATATCGGGGGTATGCCCTATTGCGTGCGGAATATGTGCTCAACCGTGACAGTCTCGAACTGCGTTGGGGCCTGCGCGATGAAGCTATTCCCTTGAATGATATCGAATGGGTGCGGCCGGTGGGCGATTTAACGCATCCGTTACGCCTGCCATCCATGTCAACGCCGGGCGCCATCCTTGGGCTTCGCCGCCATCCGGATCTGGGAGTGGTCGAATTCATCGCAAGCGACAGAAAAAACATCCTGTTGGTCGCCACTGCCAAACGTGTCTTTGCCATTTCGCCCTCCCAGCCCAGTCGCTTCACACAAACGTTTGCCCGCGCCATCGAACTCGGCAGTATTACGCCTGCCGAACCGAAGTCACTTTATCCTTCCTTCATCCTCTCGCAGGCCTGGGCGGATGGATTGATCCGTTATTTATGGCTGGCTTCCTTGTTCTTGAATGTTGGCCTGTTTGTATGGGTCAGTCTTATCATCCCAGCCTACCCGCAGGTTGGGTTTGGCTTCAATCCCGATGGCACGGTGAATGTCGTGCCTTCTGCCCAACTGATTATCCTGCCTTTGGTCAGCACCTTCCTCGGGCTGGCTGGCTGGCTGATTGGCCTTTATTATTTTCGCTGGGAAAAGACGCGCGCCATCTCGCTCAGCCTTTGGATTTCGAGCGCCTTATCGGGTTTGTTCTTTCTGATCGCAGTGCTATTTATCCTCAGTACGGCCGTATGATTCAGCTTGCGGCGGGTTTCATCCTCGCCTCCCTCGTTGCCTGGATTGCTTATTCTTTTCATAGCTTGAGCCGTGATGGAGCCGTCGCGGCTGCCCTGGTCGGCACGCTGATCTTTGGTTTGGGCGGATGGCAATGGTCGCTGCTCTTACTTGCATTCTTTATCTCATCCTCTGCGCTCACGCGCCTCTTCAAAGAACGCAAGCGCGGGCTTAATGAAAAGTTTTCAAAAGGCGGTGAACGTGACGCGGGTCAGGTATTGGGAAACGGCGGGCTGGCAGTTGCTTTTGTTTTGCTCAACGCGGTCTTCCCGAATCAGCTCTGGACTTGGGTCGGCTTTGCCGCCGCCCTGGCTTCCGTCAATGCCGATACTTGGGCAACCGAACTTGGCACGTTAAACCCACATCCGCCGCGTATGATCACGGATTTACGGAAACGCGTCGAAGCCGGGACTTCGGGCGGGGTGTCGTTATGGGGAACGATCGCGGCCCTTTTCGGCGCGTCTATTATCGGCTTGTTTGCTGCGGTTCTTTATTCAAAAATTGATGGGTCGCTCTTCATTCTGGTTACAGTTAGTGGCTTACTCGGCTCGCTCTTTGACTCTTTGCTCGGCGCGACAATACAAGCCATGTACTTTTGTCCGCATGACCGGAAGGAAACCGAAAAGCACCCGCTTCACACCTGCGGCACGGAAACAATCCAGATCCGTGGCTGGAAGTGGTTGGACAACGATTGGGTCAACTTTGCGTGCGGGGCATTTGGAAGTGCTCTGGCGGTTGGCTTGGCTTTTCTAGGCGGGTTGATTTAGGTTCGGAATCCAAAATCTTGAGATAGACTTCGGTTGGGTGTATACTGAATAAATTCATTTGTATCCAAAGGAAGGAGATCGTCTATGAAACGTGCAGTCAGCATCAGTATTGGCTCATCGAAACGAGATAAGGCGGTTGAAGTTAATTTATTGGGCGAGACCGTCAGCATCGAGCGTATCGGCACCGACGGGGACATGGAGGCCGCGGCCCGCAAGTATCAGGAATTGGACGGCAAGGTGGATGCCTTCGGGGTCGGCGGTGCGGATTTGGGACTGATGGTGGATAATAAATGGTATCCGCTCTATTCCGTCCAGCCGATGATCCGCTTCGTCAAACAGACGCCGGTCGTGGACGGTGTCGGATTAAAGAACACCCTGGAAAATAAATCCGCCGCTTTGCTCGATGCGAAGATCGGCGATTACATCAACAAGATGGGCGGCAGGAAGGTTTTCGTGGTCAGTGGGGCGGATCGCTGGGGCATGTCAAGCAGTTTTTTGAATGCAGGCTATGAATGCGTATTTGGCGATCTGATGTTTGATTTGGGCGTTTCCATCCCGTTGCACACTGCGAAACAACTCAAGACATTGGCTGGTCTCCTGATGCCCGTGGCTGGCCGTTTGCCATTTGAATGGTTCTACCCAACAGGCGAAAAACAGGAACACCGAAGTCCCAAATTTCAGAAATATTATCATTGGGCAACGGTGACCGCCGGCGACTGCCATTACATCAAGCGCCACATGCCGGACGATATGCAAGGCAAGGTTGTTCTGACGAATACAACCACGTCCGATGATGTAGCATTTTTCAAGCAATGCGGTGTTAAATATTTGGTCACCACCACGCCCGTGCTGGACGGCCGTTCCTTCGGGACGAACATGATGGAAGCCGCGCTCGTGGCTGTTTCCGGCAAGCACCGTCCGTTGACGCACGACGAATACGAAGAATTGTTGACCAAGCTCAAATTCGAGCCTCAGTTACAGGAAATCAACTAACTTCATTACGAACCGCCAAGGGTTGCGCACGAGGGTGCGAGACCTGAGACAGCAATACGATAAGGAGATACGTATGGATGCAGTAGTCACAGCCGGTGGAATTCCTCTACCCCATGATCCGTTATATACATACACCAGGGGCGAATCGAAGGCGATGCTCGACATTGCCGGCAAACCAATGATCCAATGGACGTTGGATGCCTTGGGCGATGCCAAAAATGTGGATAATATCATCATCATTGGCCTTTCACCCAAGAGCAACTTGAAATGCAGGAAGCCGCTCTATTATCTTTCCAACCAGGGCAAGATGCTGGATAACCTGATCGTGGGTGTGAACAAGTCGCTGGAACTGAATCCCAAAAACAAATATGTCCTGCTCGTTTCCTCGGACATCCCCGCCATCAAGGGGGATATGGTGGATTGGCTCATCACCACCTGCATGGAAACCAGCGACGATATCTATTACGGCGTCTGCCCGCGTGAGGTGATGGAGGCGCGATATCCCGGCTCGAAGCGCACCTATACCAAACTCAAGGATATGGAAGTTTGCGGCGCCGATATCAATGTCTCACATGTCCGCATGGCAAGCGAACACCTCGGTATGTGGGAAACGCTGATCGCCAACCGCAAAAACCCGGTCGCACAGGCCACGGTCATGGGGTGGGATACGCTTTATCTGCTCGTCACACGTCAGGCCACGCTGCAGGATTTTGTGAAACGCGTCAGCCAGCGGGTCGGCATCAAGGGCCGCGCCATCGTCTGGCCTTATGCGGAACCCTGCATGGATGTGGACAAACCGAACCAACTGGAAATGATGCGCGCCGACCTGGCAAAGCAATCCAAACCCGCGCCGCGAAAATCGCAGGCGAATAAAAAGCCTGCGGCCGCGAAGAAATCTGCGGCCAAGAAAAAAGCGCCCGCCAGGAAACCGGCTGGCAAATCCACCCCTGTGGCAAAAAAGAAATAGCGCATCAAGATTTTAAAAAAACATGTCACTCTGAGGTCGAAGAGTCTCGATGGACTTGAGACCTTTCATTTCAGAGTGACATGTTGTTTGAAGGATTCATGCATCTAACCTCCATTCTCAAACTCGACGCGCGCCTTTCGGATCGTCTGCGTGTGGCTGAAAAGCCGGGCGCACTCCGCAACATCGCCATTTTCTTTGCACATTCCGGCGACTCATGGTTTTGGGGCGCGGCGCTGGTTATTTTGTGGTGGCTCGGCAACAGTTTTTGGAAGCGCTGGGCGCTTATTGAGCTGGCCGGCATTTCTGTATTGGCTGCGCTGGTGATGTCGCTTAAATTCATCATCCGCCGGCGCCGCCCCGAGGGCGAATGGGGAGGGATTTATCGCAGCACCGACCCGCATTCATTCCCATCCGGTCACGCCGCCCGCGCCTTCATGATCGCGGTCGTTGCGGCCGGTTTAGGCCCCGGTTTGGCCGCCTTGATCCTGTGGATCTGGGCTCCGCTTGTGGCGCTGGCGCGCGTCGCCATGGGAGTCCATTATGTATCCGATGTCGTGGCAGGTTTCGTGGTCGGCATCCTGATGGGGTTGTTTGTGATCCAAATTCACCAGGTGTTTTTCATCTGGCTGGGGACGCTCATTCATTTCCCGCTTTGGTGATCGTTCCTAAGGTGGGGTGGGATTTATTCCGGCTCGATCGTGAATTGCAATGGATACCCGCTCAGCCGCGCCGCAAAATGCGCCTTGCCGATCCTTCTCTGCGCCTCGGATTTCGG
>PMLN01000371.1 GCA_003158885.1 Anaerolineae bacterium | reverse complement strand
GAACACAAGGGCAGGGAGCGAGGGCAGGCGAACGCAAAGACTTTTTTCTTGGCGTACCGCGAATGCTCCTCAAGTCCGGTATAAATGAATGGCATGGCTATGCGTTGGAAAATTCGTTCAACAGAAAAATTAATGTTGCGAGCGGCCGCACAAAAAATGATCACACCCCTCAATACGGTTTTATACCGGGATATCAGGAGACTGGTCAGACAATCTCTTTATGAATCTGTTAAGTAGTTTTAATGCAATTCTTCTAATTTGGTTGTATGATGATAATATAGGAAAGGAGGTAGCCATCGAGGTTCCGCCTAAAGCACATATCAACGGAAGGATTGGTGTGCCTTGAACTGGTCGAAACGCTCCTTTAGGTTTTGATCCAGACGTTCTCCGAACGATAAGAAGGTAGCGAGACCATTCCTTGCCGGACTGGAAAGTTTGACGGATGGGTGACACCCATCCGTCTTTTTTATTTTTTGGTTCAACCGTTTTTAACGGGTAGCATCAGGCTTTACGATTGGCGATGCTTTTCTTTATCTGTGTAATCTGCGAAATCTGCGGATGAATCCCGCTCGAAACGGAAGAGCCTATTTTTTATAAGCAACGATCACGCCATCACGAACGGGCGCAAGCGAAACGATCCAATCGGGATCATGAGTGATCGCTTTTGTAAATTTACGCACGCCCTCGGTGGAGGCGGCTTTGTTCCTTTTGTCGAAGATCCGACCCGAATATAGAATATTATCAATGATCAAAACTCCACCGGCCCGCAACTTCTCTTTGATGAGCGGCAGCGATGCCGGATACGCTTCCTTGTTGATGTCATTGAAGATCAAGTCGAATGGCCCGGCTGTGCTGCGCAGGGTCTCGACCGCTTCGGCAACTTGATATTGGATCATCCCATCGAAGCCAAGCCGGGACAGATGACCGCGTGCCATTTCGGAAAGCGTTGCGTCCCAGACCACGTGATGCACCACTCCCCCGCCATTTTCCCTGACCGCCTTTGCAAACCAGGCTGTGGAATATCCGTACCCTGAACCCATCTCGAACACGGATTTTGCATGGATCATGCGTGCGATCTGGTAACAATAATAGCCCGTAGCGGGGCCAATGATCGGAAAGTCCGTCTTCTCCGCATACTTTTCCATCTTTTTCATTTCCGGTTCGCGCGGTGGAACCAGCGAAGTGAGAAATTCCTGCGTCCTCGAATAAGTCAGTAAGTTAGCCATCGTCATCTCCTATAAAGTGATTTTCTCATTCTATCTAAACCTTGCTCCAATATACTACGCGGGCATCCAAAATTCAAGCGGACATACTCCTCGCTTCCCTTTCCAAAAATTTTTCCGTCGCTCACCGCTACTTTGGCCTTCTTCAAAAAGAAATCGTATGGGGATTTCTTCAACTTGTACGCCGAGAAATCAAGCCAGGCGAGATAGGTTGCTTGCGGGATGGTCAGGTGCACGTCCGGCATATTTTCAGTGACATAGTCCACCAGGAAATCTCGATTTGCCGTCAGATAACGGCGCAGTTCCGCCAGCCATCCGTCGCATTTGCCGCTGAATGCAATGCGGGCTGCGAAAAGCCCCATGCTGCTGACGTGCAGGCGTAAACGGTCTACTTCTTTTGCATACCTTTCACGTAATTCCTTGTTGGGAATGATCGCGAATCCGCAGAAGAGTCCCGGTACGTTGAACGTTTTCGATGGAGCAACCAGTGTAATGGTATGGTTTGCAATTTCAGAGGACAACGCCGCCATCGGCGTGAATGGATGATCCTCCAACAACAGCTCGGAATGGATTTCGTCGGAAACGATCAGAACCTTATTTCTGATGCAAATCTCTGCCATTCGGGACAAATCCTTGCGTGAGAAAACGATGCCCAGCGGATTGTGAGGATTGCACAGGAGAAACATTCCCGCCTTCTTAACCCGCCTTTCGAATGTATCCCAATCAATTTCGTAACTCAAGATGTTGCCATCCAGGCGCTCCACAAATGGCGCGTCAATTTGCGGGGTGTCCACATTGTTCTTGATCGCATGAAATTCATTGTAGACGGGTGTCTGAACCATGACCCCTTTCCTCGGCGTACAAAACTCGCGCGCCGCCACGCTGAATCCGCTCACGATGCCGGTCACCGCGATCACCGCCTCAGGCTTGACCTTCCAGCGGTATAACCTGTCCATACGCGCCGCGACAGTCTCTTTCAAGGCTGCGGGCGGCATTTCATAGCCAAATACGCCGTGATCCACGGCTTTACGCAGCGCATCCAGAATTGGTTTCGGCGCACGAAAGTCCATATCCGCCACCCACATGGGAAGCACATCTTTCGGATAGGTTGTCCACTTGTTCAAATTGTTGGGATTGCGACGGTTTAGAACAAGATCAAAGTTGGTTGTCATGGAATTTTCTCCGATGCTGGAATATCAGCAAAAATAAAGAGACATTCAAACACTTTTTCGCGCGAATGTCTCTTGAGCTAAAACCTTATACCATGCCGGATATCACGAAGATTTCCGTAATGCAGGCTTGTTTTACCCGACCCTTCGGAACGGTGCATGGCGATCCTTTATTCATCCTTCGGCGCGTCCCTCACGATATAAAGCGGCCTGCCCTTGGCTTCATCGTACAAGCGCCCAATATATTCGCCCAGGATACCCAGCGAGATCAACTGCACGCCTCCCAGGAATAATACTGCGATCAATGTGGTGGCCTGGCCGGTAAACTGAGCGCTGCCGGCCATGCGCAAGTAGATGACCACCGGAATGGCAAGGATCGCCAGTCCGGCGGAGACAAAACCAAAGAACGTTGCAACCTGCAAAGGAAAATATGAAAAACTGGTAATGGCGTTCAACGCCAGCCGCAGCATTTTATTGAAGGGGTATTTGGTTTCCCCGGCAAAACGCGCCGCGCGTTTGTATTCCACGCCGATTTGTTTGAAACCCACCCATGCCGACATTCCGCGCGGAAAACGATGCCGCTCGCCCATTCGCTTTAACACATCCACAACTTTGCGATCCATCAAACGGAAGTCGCCGGTATCCACGGGTATCTTCACATCGGTAATGCGATAAATGATTCGATAGAATAAAGACGCCGTGAATTTCTTGAACCATGACTCGCCTTCGCGTTCGGCGCGCACCGCGTATACCACCTCGTAGCCCTCCTTCCACTTCCTGGCCAAATCCAGAATGACCTCCGGCGGATCCTGCAAATCGGCATCAATAATAACGACCGCCTCCCCGCGCGCATAATCCCAGCCG
>PMLN01000092.1 GCA_003158885.1 Anaerolineae bacterium | reverse complement strand
ATGAGATATTCGATATTCGATACTCGATATTCGAGGATTGATGGCGTAGATTCCATGAGATTTCTTTAACCACGAAGGCACTAAGGCACGAAAGGATTTGCCCACGAGGTTCACGAATAGCACGAAGGAGAGCAAAGGGAACGAAAGAAGGATGATCAGGAATCGAGAATGGGAATTGAGGATAAGGATGGAGGGAAGTAAAAGCCTCGGCTAGCAAATGCAGAAGAACGCTGAATTTGGGGAGGGAGAAAGTGCGCCGCGCCATGAATAAAAGGCATCCTGAGTCGAGTCGACTCAGGATGCCTTATGATCGAAATTTTACAGGGTGCAGGAGATGGGACGATTAGGGCGGCGCCCACAAGAGGCTGACATTGTCATACCATAACGTGCCGCTCCTGGCCGTATAATAAAGATTCACAAC
Organism: Anaerolineae bacterium; assembly: GCA_003158885.1. Lineage (GTDB taxonomy): Bacteria > Chloroflexota > Anaerolineae > Anaerolineales > Villigracilaceae > Fen-1038. The sequence continues at coordinate 22,645 of PMLN01000092.1, read as the reverse complement.
CACTTTGGTATAGGCGTGTGGCGCGATAAACCAGGTGGTCGCTTTTGAAAATCTATACGTACCGGTATAGGTAATGGGCAGAGGAAACGTGTTGACCAGCTTGAGGCCATTGTAGAGCAATATCGAAGCCTTGGCCGCAGTCGTGGTGGGCACAGAAATGCCCATAGCCCAAAGGGAGAAGTAGAAGGCGCTGCCCACAGCACCGGGTTTGAGAATCGTTAACGAAGCCCCCTTGGAGCTCAGACCCTGCACGAAGCGTACCGCACAAGGAGAGCTTACATAGAAAATGTTACAGAACCTACCATCAGAACCGGACCACGTGCCGATCTTCACCCAAGAGGTGGGAATCTTGGTACCCGAGGAAAAGAGTCCATTTTTGGTAAGTTCCGTGCCCGCCAAGCCAGTCCCGGAAAGGTCCAAGGCACCCAAGAGGGTCGTATCATCGGGAGCATAAATTAAAAGCTGGCCGATAATCGTCCCCACGCGCTGGGGGAAGAATTGAAGAAACAACGTGCAAGAATCCCCCGATTGACCATTCGGCTGAAGCGTTGTTATACCTCCACCACTGCTAATACAGTTGTTGGTGGGGATCTGGAAATCGGAACTGCCTATGATGAAAAAGCCAAGGGCCATGGTGGAAGAGGTGGAATTGGTCAGCGTAACGGTCACAGCATGCAAGGATTCCTGGGTCAACACCAATTGACTGTGGAAAGTGACCGAGGTGGGGTTAAAAAGGATGTCGGACGAGGCATAGGCCGGCGCGCCGCCGCTGAAAGCCAACAGGCTCACAAGCATACCGACAAGGACAATGAGATTGACGAATATCTTCTTCATGTTTCTACCTCCGAGGTCACATGTAAACAAAAATATTTTAGCACAGGATAAGAGAAGCGAACAAAAAGTTACAAGACTGTAATGTATGTATGTTACACGAAATCGTTTCAGCGGAAGGCGGGCAGGAACGGTCAAAGAAAGCGAGCGCCTGCACTATGGTAAACTCGCAGCATGCACCCCAGTACTGCGCTCGCTCATCCCAATATCGCGGCCATCAAATATTGGGGCAACCGAGACGAGGCCCTGCGGCTGCCCGCAAACGGCTCGATCTCGATCAACCTCGACAGGCTATTTACGCGCACAACCGTCAGCTTTCAGCCCTCCCTGCCGTTCGACGAGTTGATCATCAACGGACATGAAGCTACGTGGCCGGCACTGGAGCGCGTTTCATTGATGCTCGATCTGGTACGCGAGAAGACCGGGATCACCGCGCGCGCCGAGATCGTCAGCGAAAACAATTTCCCTTCGGGGGCGGGGATCGCTTCATCCGCATCGGCATTCGCGGCGCTGGCATTGGCGGCGAGCAAAGCGGCAGAACTGGACTTAAGTGAACGAGAACTCTCCCGCCTGGCACGGCGCGGTTCCGGCTCGGCGGCGCGTTCGGTTCCCGACGGGTTTGTAGAATGGCAAATGGGAAGCTCTGACGAGGACTCGTTTGCGTATTCGATTGCAGGGCACGGCCATTGGGCTTTGAGCGACTGCATCGCCATCATCAGTTCATCACACAAAAAAACCGGTTCCACGGAAGGACATGCGCTGGCAGGCAGCAGCCCATTCCAAGCGGCGCGGGTGGAAGATGCACCGCGCCGGATCGAAATATGCCGAAGCGCGATCTTGAAACGGGATTTCGAGGCCTTCGCTTCCATCGTCGAGCTGGATTCGGATATGATGCACGCGGTGATGATGACATCGCAGCCGGCACTGCATTACTGGCTGGCGGCTTCGCTGGCGGTCATGCAAGCGGTGCGCGAATGGCGCGAGGGAGGCCTATCCGCCTGCTATACGGTGGATGCAGGTGCGAACGTACATGTGCTTTGTCCGGAAAAGGAAGCGGAGGAAGTTGCAATACGCCTGCGCAAAATTTCGGGCGTGAAGGATGTATTGACGGCAAACGTTGGAGGAGCGGCAAGAATCGTGGAAGAAGAATAAACCCGGGCGCGCTCAGAGTTATGCTCACAAGAGATTGCCGCGTTGGGTTTCGACCCTGAAAGGGCGCAGGGCGTTACGCTTGCTGCGCTCGCTACTCAACCCGCGCGATTCGCAATGACAGCATGCAAACAGGGGTAAGAGGCATGAGGGTTTGTTCATCCATGCTTTAGCTTCTCCTAATCCAAACAGGATATAATGAACAGGCTTTTTTATAAGCCGAGGTAATCAATGAATATTTCCATCCTATCTGCTGTGATTTTCGTGGTCGTATTCGCAGGCGTGATCATCACGCACGAATTCGGCCATTTCATTGTGGCGCGCCTTTTGAAGGTTGAAGTCGAAGAATTTGGGATCGGGCTGCCGCCGCGAATTGCAACTCTCTGGCAAGCCAAAGGTTTTCTGCTGTTAAAAAATGGGAAAAGATTAGAGATACCCCAAGATTTTAGAATGATTTTAGGCTGGCCGGCAGTCCTGAACCGCGAATTGAAGATCACGCTCGACGAGGTCAACAATCAATCCATCCTCAGAACATTAGAAATCCCGATGGAATCAAATCCGGCAAAGGCTTCCGCAAAAGATTTGGGGCTTTGGGTGGATGAAAACGGGCATATGGTTGAGCGCCAAAATCCGCAAAAACAAATCATGCTCGGGAAGAAACCAGGCGAGGTTAAGCTCACTGAAACCATTACAGAAGTTCACCCAGGAACTGAAATTACCCTAAACTGGCTGCCCGTTGGAGGCTTTGTAAGACCCAAAGGCGAGAACGATCCGAGCATTCCCGGCGGATTGGCGGCGGCAAGCCCATGGACGCGGCTGGCCGTGCTATTTGCGGGGCCAACGATGAACTTATTGACGGCGGTGATCGTTTTCGCCTATTTGTTCAATCAAATGGGCATCCCCGATTACAACAAAGTGCAGATCGGGGATGTGGTCGCCAATTCACCCGCGGCTCAAGCCGGCATCCAGATCAACGATATCATCTCAAGTGTGAACGGACAAAGCGTTTCAGACCAAACCCTGCTGCGCAATGTGATTTATGCCAATCTGGATAAGCCGGTCACGCTGGTCATTCAGCGCGGCAACCAAACCGTGACCATCACGGCTACACCGTTAAGTTCACGCCCGCAAAGCGAGGGAGCCTTGGGCATCTCGATGGGGTATGCGATGGTGCGTTCCGGTTCGGTCATCCAAGCGACCGGTTACGGATTCCTGGCTGTTTACGACCAGATCAGCGCGTTGGTCTCCCTGCCGGCAGAGATGATCCGCGGGCAAGTCAGCCCGGGTCAAGCGCGCGTTTCAGGTTTTATAGGCATGTACGAATTTCTTAATCAAACGGTCAGTCGTGATATCCAAAGCCGCCAAGCTCCTCAATCGGCTCCGCCTTCATCATCTTCATCCAATCCAAAGCCAGTTAATCCGCAGGAACCGACCTACTTCACGCTTCAACTGATTGCCATTCTAACTGTTAGCGTTGGCTTTATCAATCTGCTGCCCTTCCCGGCACTGGATGGCGGGCGCATCTTCTTCGTCCTGCTCGAACTGATCATACGCAAGCGCGTGCGACCGGAAATCGAAAACTATGTCCACGCGGCCGGCTTTGCCATCCTGATCCTTTTCATGATCTACGTCAATGCCATGGACTTTATCCATCCGGCCATCATCAACCTGCCAAAATAAAATGCCGAAATGAGCGCGTCAAGACTGCCCTTCCAAAAAATAATCAACGAACTGCTGGACGGAAAGAAAAGCCTGTCACGCACCGCCTTGCGAGATTTTTCCGACATCGACAGCGAGACACTGAACGCCCTGCTCGAAGCCTGGCCGCGCATCGCACCCGACCGCAAGCAGATGCTGCTGGGCGAACTCCAGACCCTAACCGACAACGATACGCGGGTGTGCTTTGACGACTTTGCGCGCGCCATCTTAAACGATCCCGATGCGCAAGTACGCATAAGCGCCATCCACCTGCTGGAAGAATGCGACGACGCGAAGCTGGTCCCGATCTATTTGAAGATGCTGTCCGACGATCCAGAGGCCAGCGCGCGCAAGGCGGCGGCGGCGGCGCTCGGTAAATTCGTTCAATTGGGTGAACTGGAAGGAATTCCGAAAAAGACCCAACGGCGGATCGAAGAGGCACTGCAGGAAAAAGCCAACGGCGAAGACCAGGCAAGCGTCCGACGCCAGGCACTGGAGTCCATCGGTTACTCCGCGCGTCCCGAAGCCATGGTGTTGATCAAGTCAGCCTTTCAGCGCGAGGACCCGGACTGGCAAGCCAGCGCGTTATCCGCCATGGGGCACTCCTCGGATGAACGCTGGGAGAAGGAAGTGCTTCCCAAATTGCTGGATGAAATTCCGCGCGTGCAGTCGGCGGCAATCGAAGCCGCAGGCGAACTGGGGTTGACCTCGGCGCGCGAGATATTGCTCAAACTGCTGGTAGATGAAGAAAACGATGATCTGGTCAGCACCGCGATCTGGTCGCTTTCACAAATCGGCGGCGAAGACGTGCGGGTGTACCTGGAGGGCCTGCTCGATCAGACCGAGGATGAGGATCAGGTTGAATTCCTGGAAGAAGCACTGGACAACATGGCGTTTACCGAGGACCTGGCCAAGTTCGAACTGCTCAATCTCGATATAGACGATGATTTGGTGGATGAAGAGGAAGAATAGGGGAGGGGAAATGGGAAATCGATATTCGATATTGGATACTCGATATTCGGGAAGCCGGACTTAACCTGCTTCCATGGCTTTACCAATGTTGGGAAACCCTTAACACGAATTACGCGAATTTGCGAATGCCGCGAATAAACCATAGAAAATCGGGGAAACTAACCCAGGTGTGGTATTGCTCTTTCCAAAACATCCAATTCGTCAAGCAACTTTGGTAAAACCATAAACCTGCTTCTGCGTCTCACGATGAAGCAAACCACATAAAGAAGCACAGGGGATTACAATACGGCGCATGGCCCTCAATGACCTCTTCTCAACCTTTGCCGACAACCTCCTGCCCATTCTGCTGATCAGCGGGGCAGGATTTTTGTTGGGTAAACTGCTAACAATCGACTCACGCAGCCTGGGGCGAATCGTCTTCTACATTTTCAGCCCGATCCTGGTCTTTGACCTGCTCCTGAAAACCCAACTCGATTCGGCGGATATCCTAAAAACGATGAGTTTTACCATCGTGCTGTGCGCCATCATCGGATTACTGGCTTTATTATCCGGCAAGTTATTGGGCTTTGACCGCCCCGTTTTGATGGCCATCGTTTTGACCGCGGCGTTCGGGAACACGGGCAATTACGGCCTGCCCTTGGTGTCCTTTGCATTCGGCCAGGATGCACTGGCATTTGCCACGCTGTATTTTGTGACCACCTCCATTCTCTTCAACACCTTCGGCGTACTGATCGCATCGCTCGGACATATGAACATCAAGGAGGCTTTGCTGGGACTTTTCAAAGTGCCGACGGTATATGCAGTGGCGCTGGCCGCGCTGCTGAACCGCTTTCAAATCACGCTGCCCACCTCGATCAGCCGCACGGTGGACCTGGCATCGAACGGGAGCATCCCGGCCATGATCATCCTGCTGGGGCTGGAACTCTCACGCATGCAATGGTCGCATAGTCTGCGCGCATTGCAATTAAGCGCAGGCCTGCGCCTGCTGGCCGGTCCGCTGATCGGATTTCTGCTGGCCATGGCATTCGGGTTGCAGGGTGCGGCGCGGCAGGGTAATATTGTGGAGGCTTCCATGCCCGCAGCAGTGACCACGACAGTTCTTGCCACGGAATACGGCCTGGATACATCCCTCGTAACCGCCATCGTTTTTACAGGGACGATCCTCAGCCCGCTAACGCTGACCCCGCTGCTGGTTTTTCTGAGAAAGTAGCCGAAGATGAATGAAAGACCGCACGGAAGCAAATTCCTCTTTTCCGTTTCCTTTGCAGATTTATGAAAACCAATCCATTTCCAAAAACGACCATGCTGAAACAAATCCGGAAATTCATTTTCTTTTTTCTCACCGCCCTGATCTCATTGGGATTCACGGCCTTACCGCAAAGCCAAACCGGCCTGGCGGCAACGAACGTCAATATCTTCTACAACTTCGGCCAGCAGATCACATTCATGGCAAAGCTCAGTGCGAGCGCGCCCATCCAGCAGGCGTTCCTTTCGTTCCGGGAAGTCAACGAACAAAATACGCGCGTGGTACCGCTGACGCTCAACGCCGACGGATCGACCCGTTATCAATACGACGCCAGTCCGCATTTGATCCCGCCCTTCGCGATGATCGAATTTTCATACCAGGCAACGCTGGCAAACAACCAAAGCGTTAGCAGCGGGCCGTTTTATTTCCGGTATGAGGACAACCGCTTCACCTGGAAACAACTCAGCAATGGAGCGGTCAGCGTACACTGGTACAACGGCGATGAAACATTCGGCCAGGCCGCGCTGGATGCGGCGCGCACCGGATTGCAAGGCATCAGCCAGACCCTGCCGGTTTCGCTGGATGCACCGGTTGACGTTTATATCTATGCCACCTTCGACGACCTGGTCAGTTCACTGGCGCTGGGCGGCAGAAAATGGGAAGCGGGTCATGCAGACCCCTCCATCGGGGTGGTCATGCTGGCGGCGGCTCCCAGCGATACACAATCCATTGACCTGCAGAGATTGATCCCGCACGAACTGACGCATGTCATGCTATACCGCAGTCTGGGCAACGGCTTCAACCGCCTGCCCACCTGGCTGGAAGAAGGCATCGCTTCGATGGAGGAACTGTATCCAAACCCGGATTACACGCGCGCCCTGGAGGCGGCGAGTAAAAACGATTCGCTCCTACCGCTCGAGGATCTATGCGTTTCCTTCCCCGCCGACAGCGGCCGCGCCTACCTGGCTTTTGCCGAATCCCAGTCCTTCGTCCGTTTCCTGCGCGATACCTACGGCAACACCGGAATCGTGGCGCTGACCAAAGCCTATGCGGACGGTCTCAACTGCGACCTGGGCGCGACGCGGGCAGTCGGCGCGCCGCTCAACCAACTGGATGCACGCTGGCGGGAAAGCGTGCTCGGACAAAACATCGCAGGCGTGGCAGTACGCAATTTACTGCCCTACCTCATCATTCTTGGGCTGACGCTGATCGTGCCGGTATGGGGCGTAATCCACATGATCGCCAAAGGGAAAAGAAATGCCTAATGAAAACGTACGCGCCCATGTATGGGTGCAAGGAACGGTACAAAACGTCGGCTTCCGTGCCTATGTGGAAGCCCAGGCACGCCAGGTTGGCGTGACGGGCTGGGTGAGGAACGTCGGTTATGATACGGTCGAGGCTGTGGCCGAAGGTGAACGCGAGAAAGTGGAACGTTTCATCGAAGCCATGAAGGCGGGGCCGCGCGCCAGCAGAATCCGTGAATCCAAAGTCGAATGGGAACCCGTCACCGGCGAATTCAAATCGTTCGAAGTGCGAAGAAGCATGTGATCACTGAAACCCCAAGCCGCGCTCCTTCATGGACACATAACGTCCCTGACCGACAATGAGATGATCCAAGACATCCACATCCAATAGCTTCCCAGCCTGGACGACGGCACGCGTGACAGCCACATCATCCGGGCTGGGAGTCGGGTCGCCGCTGGGATGATTGTGGACCACGATCAGGGCGCTGGCATTGCGCCGGATGGCGGCCTTGAAGATCTCACCGACGCGAATCTGCGAGGTGTTGACAGAGCCGCGATACACTTCGGCGATCTCCAGAACATGATTGCGCGTGTCGAGCAGCAAGACACGCAGATGTTCCTGTTCCAAGGCCGACATCTCATATTGCACCAAGGCGGCGGCATCGGCCGGACTGTTGATGACGGGACGTTCCTCGGTCGATTCGAGGGTGAGCCTGCGGCCCAATTCAATGGCGGCCTTGATCTGCGCGGCCTTAGCCTCGCCGATGCCATGCTGATTGACCAGTTCTTCGAAGGGGGCCTGATGAAGACCGCGCAAACCGCCGAAGGTCTGCAAAAGGCGCTGTCCCACCTGCACGGCGTTCTCACCATGCACGCCGACACGCAGCAGGATCGCAATCAGTTCGGCATGACTCAAGGCCTGCGGTCCAAGCAACGACAGCCGTTCGCGCGGACGATCCGTTTCATGCAGGTCCATGATGCGATAGACGGGGGTGGAAGGTTCATCCATAACAAATCCTTTCCCTAAAAAAGAACGATGAAAAGTACAACAAGCGCAGGGCAAGCCTGCGCCCTACATTTCATTATGGTTGAATATTTCCAACCAAGCCCAACTCAGGGGCGATGCGGCGCATGGCCGTGATGACATTGCCGACATGCTCCCACAACTCCACGCCAAAATCCTCGGCGGCTTTGGCCATCTCTTCACGGTTGGTGCCAGCCGCGAAAGCCTTGTCCTTCCATTTCTTTTTGACGGAGGAAGGTTCGAGGTCGAGAAGAGAACGGGAGGGGCGCACAAGAGCCACCGCTGTGACCAGGCCGGTGATTTCATCGCAAGCATTCAGCGCCTTGCGCCTTAACGTATCACGCGGCACACCCGTGGCGTCACCGTGACTCAGGATATCCTGAATGAGATCTTCGCTGAGGCCGCGCTCACGCAAGATGGGCGCGCCTTGGATGGGATGCTCCGCCGCCGTAGGATGAATCTCCCAATCGAAATCGTGGAGGAGACCCAGCAAGCCCCAAGTCTCCACATCTTCGCCAAACTTTTCGGCGTAGAAACGCATACAAGCCTCGACCGAAAACATGTGGCGCACAAGGCCTTCGTTTTTGACAAATTCACGCACAAGAGCAAGAGCTTCTTCATGATTCATGGTTTTCACCTGTAGGCATCTTTACGATGACGAACACGAATAATTTCAATTATCAATCTTGATTTAAGAATATTATAGACCACACGATATTCCCCTACACGGATACGATAGATTTGATCAAAGCCTTTCAACTTTTTTACACCCTGTGGATATGGATCTTCAGCCAATTTCTCAATTACCGCAACAATTCCCGGGATCATTTGTTGCGGTAACTTGCTTAGTTCTTTTGATGCAGAAGCTTTGATTTCAATCCGGTAAGAGGCCATCTTGCTTTAACTTTGCCATGACTTCATCAAAGGAAATGGTCGGTTCATCGCGTCTTTCGAGCAAAACAGCCAGATCGGCCAAATCCTCCATTAGTTCCTCAAATTCTTCAATGGGTAAAATAACAGCGGTCTTTTTGCCGCTTTGATCGGTCACATATTGCGTTTGCAGTTCGCGAATTTGATCCATATTCACTCGCTTTCACAGTAAATTATACAACTATTGCCCATCAATCTGTTATAAAAATGGGTTCAGGTTTTCCAAGCACAGGGGTCGGTTTAATGACGTACAGATCGAGAAAGGCGCCGACCGTGGCAAGCTGTTCACGTATGTTCCAAATTACCGTCCAGCGCAGAGGATAGAAGTAGTTATCGGCAGCCACCCCGGAGGCCCGAACCCCAAGGGCATTGCACAGGAACAAGGCACGCGGCAGATGAAACTGCTGGGTGACGAGCACCGCCGAGTCCAAACCAAAGATGGCATGAGCGCGATAACAAGTATCGTAGGTACTGCGACCGGCGTAATCCAGAACCATGGCAGAATCCGGAACGCCAAGGCTGAGCGCATATTGACGCATGGCCTCGGGCTCATTGTAATTCATCGTACGATTATCGCCGCTCATCAATAACTTTTGAACCTTGCCGGAAAAATACAGCTTTGTTGCAGTCTCGACACGATCACGCAGGATCGAAGTAGCCTGACCCTGACGGTCAAGCCCGGCGCCAAAAACAATGGCGACGCGTTCCGCCGGCACGGTATCCAGCGTATAACTGCGCGTCCACGCATAAACGGTTGTAACGACGCGCGGCACAATCAACACTAAAAGACCAAGAGCCACAAGCGCAAGAACCAAGTTGCGGATGAACTTCAGAACCTGTTTCGACATATTCCCGATTCTACCAACAAAAAGGCTCTTCCGTTTCGAGCAAGATTCATCCACAGATTTCGCAGATTGCACAGATAAAGAAAAGCGTTTGGCAATGCTTGAAACCTGATGCTTCCCGTTAAAAACGGTTGAACCCAAAAAGAAGGCCTATAACAGCCTGTCCCCGGCCTCGACGGCATCGGTTCGATAATGACAGCCCCGGCTCTGACGATTATGATAAGCGGCTTGAGCGACAATCAACGCCACTTCCACTGCATTCCGCAAACCGATCAAGCCATCGCTCAACTTGGTCTTTTGATAAAAGGTCTCGATCTCGTTTTGCAAATGGCGCAACTCACGGATGGCGCGCGACAGCCGGTCGCCGGAACGGATCAGGCCAACATAATGCCACATGATATTTTGAATGGTCTGCATATCGCCCTGAATCAAGGCAGGATCCGAATCGTTAATCAAGCCGCTTTCATCCCAAGGAGGAATATCCGCGCGAGTCGGAATTGGAAACGTTCCGGCATTCAAAGTCTCTTCGATCTTCTGTCCTGCGCGATGACCCCAGACGAGTCCTTCCAGCAAGGAAGTGGAAGCCAGACGATTGGCACCATGCAAGCCCGTGCAGGAAACTTCGCCGACCGCATAAAGATTGGCAATGCTGGCTCGCCCCCATTCGTTCACAGCGACGCCGCCGCACGAATAATGAGCGGCGGGGACCACGGGAATGGGTTCACGGGTAATGTCCAGGCCTACACGCATACATTCCGCATAAATGTTGGGGAAGCGCGACTTCAAAACGTCCGCCGGCATGTGCGAACCGATATCCAGCATCACATGAGAATATCCGTTAGCCTCCATTTCACTGTGAATGGCGCGCGCAACAATATCGCGAGGGGCCAGGTCCTTCCACTCGGGGGAATACTTCTGCATAAAAGGATGGCCCTCGGGATCAAGCAAAACGCCACCTTCGCCGCGCACGGCTTCACTGATCAGGAAGCCCTCCGCTCCCGGAGCCGCCAGAGCCGTGGGGTGGAATTGAATGTATTCGGCGTTGATGATGCGCGCCCCGGCACGCGCGGCCATGGCAATACCATCGCCGCGCGCACCCGGAGGATTGGTCGTATTCCGAAATATGCGGCCCAAGCCGCCCGTGGCAAGAACCGTGACGGCGGCCAGGGTGCGATGAATGGCCTTGCCGGTGCGGTCAAACACATAGGCGCCATAACACCGGATGGAACGATAATTATCGAGGGGATCGCGCGAGTGATGGGGATAGGTGATCAAGTCCACGGCCGTAGCGTTGGAAAGCACTTCGATGTTGGGATACTTCTTCAATAAGGCCACCAGCCCTTTACTAATGGCCGCGCCGGTGCCATCGCCCACATGAACGATCCGGCGGCGCGAATGAGCGGCTTCCTGACCATAAGACAAGCTCCCATCCGACTCATGGTCAAACTGAACCTGGGCCTGACCGATAAGGAGATCATCCAAAAGCCGAGGGCCCTCCTCGGCAAGGATACGGGCCGACTCCGGCAGTGAGGCACCAGCCCCGGCGGCAAGAATATCCTGAACCAAAAGATCGGCGCTATCATCCCCCGGCCCGCGACGGATGATGCCGCCCTGCGCCCAGAAGGTATTCGATTCATGAACGTCAGGCGAACGCGTGAGGAGGATAATTTTGCGCTGCGGGTTTTGTGCGAGTTGAACGGCGGCAGCGATGCCCGCAATGCCCGAACCGATGATGAGAACATCCGTGGTCTTCATAGGTTATCCAATTTTGATCATACGATCCACAGCACGAAAGGCTTTCAGGCGGATCTCTTCCGGAATCTCAATCACATAGCGATTGTATTTCAGGGCGTCGCGCGTATCCTCCATGGTAATGGTATTCATGTGAGGACAACGCACCATGCACAGCCGAAGCATTTCCTTATCAGGATTGGCGGCGGCGATGTTATCGCCCATCGAACATTCGGTCAGCAAGAGATAGTGCGGGGCTTTTGACTCGCGGACATACTTAATCATGGCGTTGGTACTGCCGGAGAAATCAGAAGCGGCAACCACCTCGGGGCTACATTCGGGGTGTGAGAGAATGACCACATCCGGGAACTGCCGACGCACGGTCGCAATATCGTTGACGGTAAATTTTTCGTGAACTTCGCAGCGACCATGCCAGCCGATCATTTGGACATCGAGCAAATTTTGACCCCCCTCTATGTCTCCCCCCATTTTCTCCGAAAATGGGGGGAGAGCGTTAACCGATGGGAAGATAATATGTTTGCCGCTCTCCCTGGCCACATTGGCAGCCAAATATTGATCCGGCAGGAAGATCACGGTATCAGCTTTAAGCGACTCGACCACCGCGACTGCATTGCTGGAGGTGCAGCAAATGTCACTCTCCGCTTTTACATCGGCATAGGTNNAGAAGGACCGTTTTGCCCGGGTTCAAAATCTTGGCGGTCTCGGCCATGAACCTGACACCGCAAAACACGATCACATCCTTATCAGTCTGAGCAGCCTTGCGGCTCAGGTCGAGCGAATCGCCTTTGAAGTCCGGCACGGAATAAAACAGCACAGGCTCCATGTAATTATGTCCGAGTATGACCGCATTGCGCTGTTTCTTCAACTCATTGATCTCGACCGCAATCTCAGCCTTGTAGACCAGCTCAAAATCCGGCACGACATTGGCCAGATGCAATTTCATTTCTTCATAAAGCTTTTGGGCTTCGGGATTCATCGCTCTCCTTTACCAATAGAACTCTTGCACAAGATTAAACACAAAGTACACGAAGTGCACGAAGGGAAAAGAACCTTGATTTAGGGGCACTGCTCTTCTCCAATTAGGCTCTTGCAAGAGATCAAATATCTCCATCAAACGGCATCGAACGAAACATCGAAGGTTTTGGCGGAATGGGTCAGCGCGCCCACCGAAATAAAATCCACACCGGTCTCGGCAATGCGGCGCACGTTTTCCAAATTGACATTGCCGGAGGCTTCCAATTGTGCGCGTCCCTGCGTGAGCCGCACGGCTTCCGCCATCACCTCGACGGTCATATTATCGAGCAAGATGCGTTTGACCTTCAATTCCAGGGCGGTGCGCACATCCTGCAACGTGCGCGCCTCGACTTCAAGTTCAACAGCGGCATGGGCGGCACGGGCACGTCCCACCGCTTCGGCGAGGCTGCCCGCAAAATCAATGTGATTATCCTTAATCAGCATCATATCGTAGAGGCCAACGCGATGATTCTTACCGCCGCCGCGCCTGACCGCCAGTTTATCCAACATGCGCAGACCGGGAGCGGTCTTGCGGGTGTCCAGGATGACGGCCTGCGTACCGGCAACAGCATCCACAAAGCGGCGCGTCCAAGTGGCAATCCCGGACATGCGTCCAAGAAAATTCAAGGCGGTGCGCTCGCCGGTCAAGAGGGAACGCGCGGGACCGGAAAGAGAGGCCAGAGTCTGGCGATCCGTTACGCGAGCGCCTTCGGAGACAGCCACGTTGAAGTTAATGCGCGGGTCAACGATTTGATAGACCGCCTCGGCGACATCCAGCCCGGCAATGATCCCATTTTGCTTCGCAATGATCCGCCCCTGCATGGAAGCCTGCGCAGGCACAATACTATCGGTGGTAATATCGCCATCACCGATATCCTCCTGCAGCGCGCGTCGAATCGCCGCAAGAATATCGGGATGCAAAGCGCTGGTAGATTCAGCCTGCATGGGGACAATCATACGCCAATCCGAATATTTCGTGGAATTAAGAAACGGCAATCACAAGCCACCCTGAACACAGATACTGTTCCCTTTGTTGCTTATATCAGCTTCTCTCTCAACTTTGAACTGGCGAAATCCATTATGGCAACGACAATCACGATGAGCGCAACCGCCGTACCTGCGGAGCGATATTCGCCAAACGGAAAATAATTATTATAAAGGAGGGAACCAATGCCGCCACCGCCCGCAAATCCCACAATTGTTGCCATGCGGATATTGATATCCCATTGATAGATTGAATACGATACGAAAGGTGGAACGATCTGAGGCAAAACACCATACACGATTGCCTGGAAACGCGTAGCGCCCGTGGCGGTGATGGCCTCGAGCAGACCGGAATCAATATTCTCGATGGACTCGGAAAACAATTTTCCAATCAACCCGAAAGTGGTGAGTGACAGCGCGAGCATGCCCGCAAACGGGCCGAAACTAACCCAATAGAAAAAGATGGCAACATATAAGATCGCTTCAATGGAGCGCACGATGTTGAACAAAGTACGTATAAGATAATAGATCACGAGCGAAAAACGGCTGCGCCCCATGAGGTTGTGCGCTGCGAGAAAGCTGAATGGAATGGCAACAAGCCCGCCGAGCGTTGTTGCCAATAATGCCTGGAAAATCGTGATCATCATCTGCGCGATGACAGCGCTGGTCACCTCGGGATCGAGATTGAACGAAACAAAACTGCGAATAAGCTGCCAAAAGGTTGGAGCCGGTTCAAACAGTGCCTTGAGATCGATCCCGGACAAATTCCAACAATAGATAAATGCGGCGACTCCGATCACGATAAAGAACCATGCGCGAAGCGAAGTATAGAACGGGCGCGGCTTGGCGGCGCTGGTCTGAACCACTCCAGCCTCGATGCTCTCCCTCCATTTTGCGCTGATATAGTCCACGATAATGACAACCACAGCGATTGCCCAAAGCGCTGCGGCGTATTGGGTATATGCGCTCAAGCGCAATGACTCGATTATAAAGAACCCAATCCCGCCGCCAGCCACCATCCCAACAATGGTCGCGGAGCGTACGTTGATGTCCCAGCGTAACAGGGTATACCCGAGAAACGGCGGCACGATTTGAGGAATCACCGCGTAGCGAATGGTTTGGAAAAGATTCGCCCCGGTGGCAGTGACCGCTTCGATCGGGCCCGCGTCAATGTGTTCCACTTCTTCGGAAAACAATTTACCCAATGCGGCAATGGAATGGATGGTCAACGCGATTACCGCAGCGAATGAACCCAAACCCACCCACAAGATAACGATCAATCCCCAAATCAGCGTATCAATGGCGCGCACGATATTGAGGAAAGTGCGCATTACGTAGTAAATCACTACGCCGCCAGGGATGCGCGCCGTGATGTTGCGCGCCGCCAAGAAACTGATCGGAACGGCAAGGATCGTCGAAAAAAGCGTGGCCATTAAACCCAGTGCGATCGTTTCAACGATCTTGCCAGCCTGATAGCCGGGAATGAGTGTACCGGCGGAAACGAGTTTCAATCGCACCAAAATGTCGGGAACGGGCTGAGATTGAATGGTGCCAAAAATATAGCCAAAGTTTTCACTCGGGATCCAATGACCGGATGCATCGCGCGCGAAAAGATCGGGATGGATAATATCGTTCAAGATTTTGAGGGCATTTCCAAAACGCGTGACGAGGCGATCCAAGCGAATGTCGGTGACCTGCCAGGCAATTACATAAATAACGAAGGCTGTTAGAAATATTCCGATAAGCCCGGAACCCGATTTGCCCTGCGTAATATTGTAGGCGTCGTATACATTCCATATCCAGAACAGCCCAACAACAATCCATAACCAGCTTGTCGTAAGCCGGCCCACCGTCCATTGGGCAACCTTAAGATTCAATGACCAAGAGATCAAACCGAATTGTACAAGCGCGGCAGCCAGAATCGAGCCACCGCGGCCGCGTTCCTTCAGATAGAATTGTCCCGCGCCGGGGATCACGAAGGAAAGGAATGCCATGAACAATGCACTCCCGGGCACCGCTAAAAGAGCCTTGGAAGTTCTCATATTATATGATGGTCACACGTTCAGCTTCCTGCCCGTAGATCGCCTTGAATTGAGCGTCATCTATTTCCTTCGGCAACCCTTGAAAGACCAACTGTCCCTCCTTGAGCGCGATCGCGCGCGTCGCGTAGCGATGCACGAGATCAAGAAAATGCAGACTGCATAAGACAGTGATTTTGCGCTCTTTGTTCATCTGCTCGAGATATTTCAAGATCGAATGAGCCAGCACCGGGTCGAGCGATGCGACCGGTTCATCTGCCAGAACCAGTTTCGGATCCTGCATCAGCGCTCGTGCGATGCCGACGCGTTGCTGCTGTCCGCCTGACAATGAATCGGCACGGACATGCGCCTTATCCGCCAGACCGAGTTGTTCCAAATTTTCCAGCGCAAGTTTTTGATCGGCGGGCGAAAAATAATTAAGCAGACTTTGAGAGGGGTTGTTATAACCCAAACGCCCCGCAAGCACATTCGTCAATACCGATGAACGCTTGACAAGATTGAATTGCTGAAAGATCATACCTATCTGCCTTCGAATGTTCCGCAGTTCGGAGGCTGGGGCGGCGGTCACATCCAAATCGTTCCAGATGATCCTGCCCGAGGTAGGTTCAATCAAGCGATTGATACAGCGCAAGAGAGTGGATTTGCCGGAGCCGCTTAGGCCGATGACGGCAAGAAACTCCCCATCGTTAACCTCAAAACTCACATCCCTCAATGCCGTTGTTCCATTAGGATAGATTTTCGTGAGATGCTCAACCCGCAGCATAGTTTTCCTCGAAAAGAAGAAGGGCGAAGCCTTCCTTTGATGAGTGAAGACTTCGCCCTTCTTTGAGAGTGATTGTTTTATTGCTTGACCAACTTGCTTACATCCACTCCAGCATCCTTCAACAGTTGTTCGAAGGGCGCATAATATTTACTGAAGTCAGCCTTCTCAAAGCTATTGTAGGCATAGACGCTGTAGATGACAGCATTTCCACCCGGATCCGCATCCATCGCCATGATTGCATCAAGTGTCAATGCCTTCATAGCGGGATCAAAGCCCTGGATGAACTGCACACCATCATTCGGGATGCGCTGTCCGACCGCGAACACCTGCACCTTTTGGGTAATGTCAGGGAACTTGGCCTGGAGGTTCGTGGGGGGATCGGTCAAGATATCCATGAAAGCAACACCTGCATCGCAGTCGCCTTGATACACAGCAATAGCAGCTTTATCGTGACCGCCCGCGTACGTGCTTTTCATATCCGTATCCGGGTTAATCCCCATCGCCATGAACATTGCGCGTGGGATAACTCCGCCGGAGGTGGAACCTGCGGTGGTGAAGCAGAAGGAGTGACCCTTTATATCCGCCAACGTCTTGATGCCGGTATCTGCGCGGGTGAAGAATTCAGGCTTGTAGAACGGTTCCAGTTGACCGACCAAAGCTTTGTCGGGATCAAAATCGAAAGTATGGTATGTACCGGGAGGATTTTGATAACCATATTTGCGTTCCGCGACCAGTTCCACATCAACGTTGTATTTTTCGTGTGCGAGCAATACCGAGAAGGTATTCAAGAAACCGATCTGAGCCTTGCCGCCGCCCAGCGCTTCGATGGAGGCCGCTTCGCTCGTACCGACCAGAATCTTATAGGTCAAGCCGGTCATCTTGCTGAGACAATCAGCCATCGCCTGACCGCCAGTGGTGATCTTGCTAACATCGACCGATGGAACAAAGACGATCACTATCGGATTATCAGATGCGCCCAGAGTGCCAGCTTTGGGCGACATGGCATTCGGCAGAGGAGTGCACGTGGGCGGAATGGCCGTCGGGACAGCGGTGGGAGCAGTAGTGGCAGTGGCAGGAACCGCGGTCGGCGCAGTGGTCGGAGGAACCTGTGTCGGCAGAGGGGCCGTAGTTGGGGGTTCCGTTGTAACAACGGACGTAGCAGCACCGCAGGCCGAAAGCGCCATGGCAAGGGCGACGATCAGGGCCAGCAATGAAAACGTAAGGCGTTTGTTCATAATTCTTCTCCTTTTTATATGATTGAACAATTGTGGATTGTATGCCTTTGCATACAAAGCCATGATAACCCGGAAAATCTCTTTCAGCAAGCAGATGTTTCTTAAAAAATACCAGCCGGCAAAAGCGCTTCATTTGACCAAAGTATTCAATTCCAAACCCGAAGCTTTGACCATGTTGCGGAAATCCTGATATTGTCCATCCTGTGCGACCTGCATCGCATCAATCCCGTACAGCGTTTGCATGGCTGCATTCCCATCCGCAGTATCCATGGCATCCACAAAGGCGCGTATCAAAATGCGGCGCATATCGTTATCCATATCGCCGGCAAAAACGAGCGTTTCATAGGGAATGATGTTCGGAATGCGCCACACCACCATCACCTTCTTTAGCACATCCGGAAAGGCATCTTCCAGGCCGGGGTAAGTGCGGGCATCAATGTAGGTGGCACCGAAATCACAAACGCCCTGGGCATACACGGCGCGAACGACCGTCGGCTGGCCCGCCACAAAGGCGGATTCGTCAAGCTGAACGCCCGCCTGATTTAGAAAACCCAACGGCACCACATAACCCGAAGGAGAGAACTCATCAGACCAACACGACTTTTTATTTTGGAATTGGGCGAGCGCGGTCGAAGCATCAGCTGTATTCTCATTCTTAACCGAATCGAAATACGGGAGAAAACCGGCATCGCTGCGGGCGATGAACTGGGCGCCGTAAAAAGTGTTTCCAGCCTGTTGACGGGCAAAGGCAGCTTCGACACTCCCGTTATCGCTGGCAAGCAAATAACCAAACGGAGAAAGCACGCCGATATGTGCATCCCCATTTTGGAAGCGGTTGATGAGTTCGGATTCCGAGGTTGGGGCAATCGTAATGAATTGATAGCCGGTGGATTTTTCCAAGCGAGCAATGAGTATCTTACTGGCATTGAGGGCATTCGAGTCGAGATGCGGGGAAGGCGCCAGGGAAAGGATCAAGGGATTCCCAGCATCCCCCAGCGCGGCGGTCGGGACAGGAGCGAGGGGTGTATCCGTTGGAGTGACGGTGGCAAGCGGCAGGGTCGGCGAAGCAACGACAACCGGCTGTGGTCTGGGAATCAACCCACAGCCGGAAAGTCCGATCAGTAGCAACAAGAGGAAACTTTTCATCCGTTCCCAACGTCTTTGTAGGGTGTTAATCATAAAAGCCCTGCTATAATATCATACTGAACACGGTCACAAATCGCGCTTTTGCCTACGGGATTCGGCGGGAACAGTTCCTGTCTCAGCTCATAGAAGCCGGATCAGCCTGACCAATCCGGCCAGCTTACAGGGCAAGCGGCTTTTGCCCTGCGAATCAGCCGGAAGAAGACCACAATTTATGATTGTGCCAAACATATTTACTCTACGAATGCGAGGCCAGGCCCGGTCTCAATATCACGGCGATGTTTGATCAGGCCAAAGGCTGTACCCAAATCCGCCGCCTGCCCGAGAACCGGCTTTTGCAAGACCATAAGGAGATTCACGTGAAAGAAAATCGCGGTTCCATTTTAGTTCAGCTTTTGATCCTGGTCGTGATCGCATTCGGCGTTTACTACATCGTTCAAAACGTACGCGATGCCGCGCAACAGGCAGTTGCCCCGTGGCAACAAGCCAACACTGCATTGCAAGCCCAAGTCTCCAACCTGCTGCATCCCACGCCCACCGTCATCCCGGATCCGGTTACCTATATCAACCAAATCCAGGCTTTGGCACGGCTGGAAACCATCCAGTACAGCGTGGAACAGGTTGTAACCGTTGAGACCAACCAGGGAACCCTGGGCTTCCTCTTTGGCAATAAATTGCTTTGCCAGGTGCATGGAACGGTCATCGCCGGGATCGACATGCAAAAGTTACAACCCAGCGATATGCAGTTACAAGACGGTGTTCTGACCGTCCACCTGCCAGCCGCCGAGGTCTTCACGAACACGCTGGACGAAAACAAAGTCCAGATCTACAGTGTACAGAGCGGCCTCTTAGTCCAATCCGATCCAAACTTAGTGCTTTTATGCCTGCAAGGGGCAAAGGACAAAATCACGCAAGCCGCACTGGACGATGGGATACTGAACACCGCAGGCCAGAACGCGCAAGCCTATCTTACCAAATTCTTTGCCGCACTCGGGTATCCAAATACGATCTTTTCGAAATAGATAAAGATTCAACGTTAGAAGGTTTGAAGGTTAGAAAGTCAGAAGGTTCGCGTTGGCAAGGGGAACAGGTGGGATAAATCCCTGCTTTTGCCCAAACCTTGGTGACAACGCATCGCCTGAGTTAAAAACATTCATCCACCAACTGCTGAAGGTCTTTTCCTTCATCAAATCCCAACCAGGCAAGGAACTCCGCATTCCCTTTCGGCCCCAGAAGCGGAGAACGAATCAAGCCGCGCAAGCTGAAGCCATCACGCTGCGCAAAGGTCAAGACATCAAGCAAAACCTGACGATGAACAGCCGCATCACGGATCACGCCATCGCCGCGCGAAACTTCCCTCCTCCCGGCTTCGAATTGGGGTTTGATGAGGGCAATGATCCATCCCTCACCCCCAGTCGCCTCCGGCGTGCTGCGCGACCCTCTCCCAATTCCGGGAGAGGGGAACAAGAGCGAAGATGCCAACCAATTTTTCACAACCGGCAACAAGATCTTCAACGAGATGAATGAAGCGTCAATCACCGCAAGCGAGATTTGCTCCGGCAATGATTCGACAAAGCGGGCGTTGGTTGCCTCCATCACCACGACACGAGGATGGTTGCGCAATTTCCAATGCAGAATACCTTTGCCAACATCCAGGGCGTAGACTTTGGCAGCGCCGCGCTGAAGCAGGCAATCGGTGAAGCCGCCGGTCGAGGCGCCGACATCCGCACAAGTCAAACCGGTTACACTGATCTTAAACGCAGCGAGGGCGGCATCCAATTTTTCCCCGCCGCGCGAAACAAAACGCGGGCCGGCATCAATCGTCAGCAGTGAATGAGGTTCAATTGCAGCCGCCGCCTTGAGCGCAGTCTGACCATCCACGCGCACTTGCCCCGCCATAATCAAGGCCTGCGCTTTGGCACGGCTTTCGGCCATGCCGCGTTCAACGAGCAAAATATCCAGACGAACTTTGGTCATGGAAATATTTTACAGTAAAATACCCTTATGTTCAAAGCCCTTTTCAAAACCATGCGGCCGCGCCAGTGGCCCAAAAATATCTTTATTTTCGCAGCGCTGGTGTTCGACAAGCAACTGCTGCACCTCGATCCCCTTTTGCGAACCATTGCCGGTTTTGCACTGTTCTGCCTGATCTCCTCCTCGGTTTATATCTTCAACGACCTGGCGGACATCGAAGCCGACCGGCAGCATCCTGAAAAGAAGAAGCGCCCCATCCCTTCGGGCGAACTGCCCTTAAGCGCGGCATGGATCGCGGGAACTCTATTAACGATCATCACGCTGGCACTCGGTTTGCTGATGGATTGGGAATTTGCCGCGGTGCTGCTGGCATATTTTCTGATCAACCTGGCCTATTCCCGCTGGCTCAAGCACATGCCGATCATCGATGTGCTGGTGCTGGCCTTATGCTTCGTTCTGCGCGTGGAAGGCGGCGTAACGCTGATCGACGTGCAACGTTTCTCACCGTGGATCTACATCGTGATGACGCTGCTGGCGTTGTACCTCGGCTTTGGAAAGCGGCGCGCAGAAATGGCGCTGCTGGCCCAAGGAGCCGGCGCGCATCGCAAAGTGTTCGAAGGCTATACCATCCCCCTGCTCGACCAATATATCCTGATCGTCTCCGGAACGACGATCGTGGCTTATTCGCTGTACACGTTCACCGCGCCCAATGTCCCAGCCAACCACAGCATGATGCTGACCATTCCGTTCGTCCTTTATGCCATCTTCCGGTATCTTTATCTGGTGCAAGTCAAACATGCAGGCGGAGCGCCCGAAGAAATTTTGCTTTCGGACCGCCCCTTGCAAATTGCAATCCTGTTCTGGGCGCTGGCAGTGCTGGCGGTCTTTTACCTTTTCCCGGCATGAGCTCCGCATCCGCACCCGGAAAGATCATTCTCTTTGGTGAACACGCCGTGGTTTATGGGCGGCCGGCACTAGCCGTACCCGTGACACAGATCCATGCGGACGTTGAAGTTGTGGATGCACCTGAAAGCGGGATTTGGATCGAGGCGCCGGATATTGATCTCCATGCCGAACTGAACTCGCTGCCTTCCGATCATCCGCTGGCGGCTGTCATTCATAGGTTCCTACCAAACATCGAGCCTTCCCCAAGAAGCAAAGGGACAAGGGATCAGGGGATCAAAATAAGAATTTCATCCACCATCCCGGTCGCATCGGGACTTGGCTCGGGGGCGGCGGTATCCGTGGCCTTGATACGGGCCTTATCTTCCTTCGTTAGCCGTCCAATGTCCGATGAACAAATCAACGAAATGGCATACGAGATCGAAAAGATCCATCACGGCACGCCGTCAGGCATCGACAACACCGTGATCACGTATGCCAAGCCGGTCTTTTTCATCAAAGGCCAGCCCATAGAGATATTCAAAGTCGGCAAGCCATTTACCATCGTGATCGGCGATACAGGCATCGCTGCACCGACGAAGGAAGCAGTCGGCGATGTCCGCAAGTTATGGGAGACGGATAAAGAACGATGGGAAAAAATCTTCGATCAGATCGGGGAGATTGCCAGAAAAGCACGGCAGAGAATAGAGAACGGAGAATGGGAAGCCCTGGGAGAATTGATGAATCGCAATCACGAATATTTGCAAGAGTTGAGTGTGTCGTCACCGGAGCTGGACCGCATGGTGGAGGCAGCGCGAAAAGCAGGCGCATTGGGAGCAAAGTTATCCGGTGGCGGACGCGGCGGCAACATGATCGCACTCGTCAAGCCGGAAAGAGCAGAATTTGTGGCGAAGGCTTTA
>PMLN01000236.1 GCA_003158885.1 Anaerolineae bacterium | reverse complement strand
TTGTTCGCTGACCCACTGCGGCCGCGTCAAACCACCGCCGCACATGACCTGCGCGAGTTTACCGGCGACGTGATGATCATAATCTGTGATGTATTTGCCTTCCTTGAACATCCAGACGCCGACGCGCAGCGCGCCGAGCATATCACGGCCGGCGGCATAGATCGGTTCCGGAGCAGGCGGATGATACCCGGCATTCACCATATGCAAAACTTCACGCTTGGCTTCCGCCAACAGGGTATCGCGATTCAACACGATCCGATCCTGCGGACCGAGGATGGCCATCTGCCGGGCTTCTTCCGCGGAGGCGGCCACCTTGGCCTGGCCGATCTGCAGAAAGGCGCGTTGGAGGAAGGGCAACACTTCCACGTTCTCGGTTTTCATGGGCGGGCTCACAATGCGGCGCATGAGTTCCTTTGTACCGCCGCCCGCCGGGATCACGCCCGCGCCGAGTTCGACGAGGCCGATATAGGTCTCAGACGAAGCGACCACCCGCGAGGCCTGCATGGTAATCTCACATCCGCCGCCCAGCGCGAGACCCATCGGCGCGACCACCACCGGTTTGGGAGAATAACGCATGCGCATGTTCAAGCCTTGCAATTTACGCACTGCCTGATCGAGGGTGTCCCACATGCCCTGCTGTGCGCCCACCACCACCATGAACAAATTGGCGCCTGCGCTGAAGTTGTCGGCCTGGGTGCTAATGACCAAGCCATCGAAATCCTTTTCGAGGCGATCAAAGCCTTCGTTGACGATCCCAAAAATATCATCATCGAGCGTGTTCATCTTGGTGTGGAGATCCACACACGCCACGCCACCGCCGATATCGTACAGAGTTGCCCCGGCATTCCCGCTGACCACCTTGCGGCCTTTGAGCAGGATGGCGCCTTCGGNNCCCGACTTGAGCATGGCATCCACCCATTTGGGCGCAGGATAACCGGCGGCCTTCATCCGCTTGACGGTTTCCTTCACGCCGAGCATATCCCAGGTTTCAAAGGGACCGGCCTCGTGACCGAAGCCCCAGCGGACGGCATCGTCAACCGGCTTGGGCGAATCCGCCACTTCGGGCAGGAGCGAGGCGGAATATTGAAAGCTTTGATAGGTCAACGCCTGAACAAGCTGGGCGGCTTTATCGGATTCATCCAACAGGGCCTTCAACCGCTCTCCAAGATCAGCGATATCCTTCGCCTTCTTAATCGAATCAAAACGCGGTTTGGCGGGCGCGATATGTTCGAGAGTCTTAAGATCAAGCGGCCAGAATTCCTTGGCCCCGTCCTCCTTGCGGACTTCCTTATAAAAACCGACTTTTGTTTTATTGCCAAACCATTTGCGCTCGACCAGAGTTCCGATCAGCTTCGCCGGCGCTTCCGCTTTGAGGTATTGCTGGGCAAGCTTATCGTGCGGGATCAGCGGCCCAAGATTGGCGCCCACATGCTCCCAGACATCAATACCGATGAGATCGGCCAGGCGAAATGTGGCGGTCTTGGGATGGCCCATCAACGGCCCGGTAATGGCATCCACCTCATCCACCGTGTAATCGTTTTTCAAAATGAAATTCAGCCCGAACATGGCCGTGCCGAAGAATACACGGTTGCCAATAAAGTTCGGGGTATCCTTGCAAAGCACGATGCCCTTGCCCAGTTTATATTCGCCGAACCAGGACATGAACCTGACCGCTTCGCGATCCGTATCGGCCGTTGGAATGATTTCCAGCAATTTCAAATAACGCGGCGGATTGAAGAAATGTGTCCCAAGAAAATGTTTCTTAAATTCCTTCGAGCGCCCCTCCGCAATGGCCTTGACCGGAATACCGGATGTGTTCGTACTGACAATCGCATCCGGCTTGCGGACTGCATCAATGCGCGCCATCAACGACTGCTTGATCTTCAAATCTTCGATGATCGCTTCACAGATCCAATCCGCTTCGGCCAGCACGCCAAAGTCATCTTCGAGATTGCCCAGCTTGACAAGGGTCTTCAAGTCCGAAGACATCAGGTTGGCAGGTTTGGCTTTGACACAACGCTCCCAGCCCTCGCCGACAATTTTGTTGCGGGCTTCCTTGTTTCCAAGCGGCGCGTCTTTTGGGACGATATCCAGCAGCGTCACCGGCACGCCGGCGTTGGCAAGATGCGCGGCGATCGCGGCGCCCATCGTACCGGAACCGATCACAACAGCTTTATGGATTTGATACTTCATAGATGCCTCCATGGTGATAATTCGTGAGCAGTAATTGGTAACTGGTGATTGGTAATTAGCGACGGCTAACTATTGAGCCAATTGAAATCGTCTTCAGAAAACAACGAGGCGGAAAACTCTTCGGAAGCACCGGTAAAATATTCCGAAAGGGATTCTCGAACGGCAGATTTCTTTTCCGATTGTCCAGCACGGACAGTTTTCAAGCCGGCGGCAAAAGCATTCAAGTGACGGGCTAATGAGGTCAATACTTGCAAATCCTCAAACGTCGCAGGCATCTTGTTCCTCCAATTACTATTTACCAATTACCGCACTACCTCAGTTCACTTCCACTATATCCAAGGATCTGCCGGGCGACCACCAGACGGTTAATCTGTCCGGTGCCTTCATAAATGTCGGTGATCTTCGCGTCGCGGAACCATTTCTCCGCCAGGAACTCACGGCTATAGCCAAGCGGGCCTAAAATCTCAACCACCTTCTGCGTGATCCTGGTGGTCACATCGCCGGCTTTGACTTTGGACATCGAAGACTCCAGCGCGTTCGGCTTCTTGTTATCCGCCATCCAAACGGCTTTCATCACCATCAGCCAGGCGGATTTCAGCATGATGTCCATGTCAATGACTTCGCGCTCGATGTTGGTCAACTTCTGGCGCGGCAAACCATAGCGGATTTCGATACCGTTTTCCTTAAGTTTTCCCTTCAGGAACTCAAGCGCAGCGCGTGCCACACCCAGACCGGATATCGCCACAAGCGGCCGCGTGGCGTCAAAGGTCGCCATCGCACCCTTGAAGCCGGTCGTCGTTTTTTCCACAGTCGGACTGCCGAGAATATTTTCAAAGGGAATATGCGCGTCCACCATGGAGATGGAGGCGGTATCACTGACGCGGATGCCCAGCTTATGTTCCAGCTTGACGACGCGCACGCCAGGCGTACCGCTTTCGACAACGAACGCGCGCATCCCGGCGCGCCCCGCCGATGGGTCAATCGAAGCCCACACCACGATAAAGCCCCTGCCAAGTTGTTTATATTCGGTAAGCGATTTATCCCCGGCAGTGACAAATATCTTTTCACCGTTGAGCACCCATTCATGGGTCTTTTCGTCCAACACGGCCCTGGCACGAATGGCCGAGGTATCGGAACCTGCGCCAGCCTCGGTCATGCACATGGCGGCGAAGGTCGGTTTGTCTTCAATGAAGCGCGCCAAAAACTTCGCTTGTTGTTCCGGTGAACCCGCGGCCTGCACCGCCGCTGCGCCAAGTCCTCCGCCGGGCGTGATGAGATACATGCCCACATCGCCCCATGCCAGCATTTCAATTTGAGAAGCCAGCAACTGGTAGCCAATCGGCGGACGTTTGGGTTTATTGGGATCTTCCGCCTTCTTTTCTTCCCGGGGCACCAAGGCCCCGACGCCCATGGACTTCATGGCGGTGTGCATGAACTCAATATAATCCCAGGGGATCTCATGTTCATGCTCGTCGAAGTAACGCGACTTCGAGCGCATCATCTCTTCGGCAACCGTCTTGAGAACGGTTTGCATTTGAACAATAGGTTTGGGAGCTTCAAATTCGATAGCCATTTTCGCCTCTTCTAAATCATTGCAAGACCGGTCAACATTGCAAAACCGCGGCCATTGCGCAGCCACATCTCCACCGGATGCTCACGGATGTATCCATGCCCGCCTAAAATCTGCACGGCGCGGTCAGTGACCATCATGACCATATCCGCCGCGCCTGTGGAGGCAAGATAGGCCTCGTTGAATGCATCTTCTTTTTCCTGATCCAATTTCCAGGCAGCCTGCCAAACGAGCAGGCGCATCGCTTCGATCTCGGTCCGCATCTCGGCCAGCATAAACGCAACCGCCTGTTTTTGAGCGATTTTCACCCCGAATGCTTCGCGTTCCCTGGCATAATCACGTGAGTATTCGAAGGCGGCGCGCGCCACGCCCAGCGCGGCGGAGGCGGAGGCAAGACGCATCGAAGCAAGAACCGGTTCAAAGGCATGACCCGCTGCCCCCCCCAACCGGTGCGCGGCAGGGATTTTGACATTCTCCAACTTGACCCGGTATAAAGGCAGCGCATTCAATCCCATCAACCTCTCGCGTTCATCGCCAACGCTCAACCCGGCAGCGCTCCTCGGAACGATAAAGCCCTGGGTCCGGCCATCGCACCTGGCATAGATCAGGATGGCTTCGGCTTCCTTTGCAAACGGCACACAGGCTTTTTCGCCATTCAAGACATATTCACCGCCATCCAGGACGGCAGTGGTTCGCAGGTCATTTGCATCAAAATCAAACGCATTCTCGATGAACGCGGCTGTGTAGGGCTGCCAATCGCCCTCAATGATTTTCGGCAAATATTCCTTCTTTTGATCTTCGCTGCCGGAAAGCAGAACGGGGAGAGCGAACAAAGACGGCGTCATCACAGCCAGGGCGCCGGCGAGATCCCCAAAAGCCAGCTCTTCAACCGCCAAAACACCGGTGACGGCAGAGCGTTCGCCAAAACCGCCAAAGGATTCCGGAATCGAGGCTTGCAGAAGGCCAAGTTCCCAGCCTTTGCCGATAAGTTTCTTCGGCAGTTCACGGCTTTCTTCGGCCTCGCGGGAGATGGTACGCAAATCATGGCTGGCATACTTCCCCACCGTGTCGACGAGCATATGCTGCTCTTCAGTTGGTTCGAACGAATACATTCCTCACTCCTTTTATTTTTTCAGAAGACCGTTGAAAAAAAGATCGGCATAATAGTTTGCGATCTTTTCAATGGGCAATGCGCCATCGGGACGATACCACGTCAGCGTCCAATTCAGGGTGCCCATCAGTCCCCGCACTGCAATGCCAATGTCGGGACAGTCAAACAATCTGGCACGCACACCCTCACGCAGCACACTTTGCCACAAATTTTCAAAGCGGTCGCGGTTGGGAACATGACGGGCATGTGATTTCTTGTCCAGCGAGCGATGTTCGAATAATAGAACGGAGGATAGATCCGGATTTTCGGCCAATGATTGCAGGTAGACCAGAATCATCCGGCGGAGTTTTTCATCCGCGGGAATGGCTTCATTTACTACGGGGGCAATGCGGGCGGTCAGCATTTCCAGGGCGCGGTCGAGAAGTTCCAGCAGAATTTCCTGCTTGCTGGAAACGTGATGATAGAGGCTGGCTTTTTGAAGATTTACCGCTCCCGCAATGTCGGCCATCGAAGCCGCGTGGTACCCCTTTTTGCGGATCACCTGGGCGGCAGCATCCAAAATATCGTCTCGAGTCATAGGTTTACCTACCGAACGGTCGGTAGACAAAAGATACCCCCAAACAACGCCCATGTCAAGGATTCTATCGATCCTGGCATGATCCAACACATCCGCGAATACGACCACACCAAAGCGGCTGCGCACGATCCGGCAAAAAACTCATTGCAGAGGTTCTCCCGCTGGTGATCGTCATGCCGGGCTTGATCTACGGGCCGGGAGGTAATCACAACTTTGAAAGACGATGTTTTCCGTGACCAAGAGAGTTGTAAACTCGATTACAATTTGAAGCACAGAGTTTCAAATCTGCATTCCAATGAAAACCTGAAAGATGCGCTCATTCATAAAATCGAGAGGAGAAAAGATGATAAAGAAAATCAATTTACTTGCGGTCATAATTTTGATCGCCACTATGGTTGCCGCCTGCGGAGGCGCCACCAGCCCGGCCGATACGGGCGCGCCGGCTCAAACTGAAGCGCCTGTAGTAACTCAGGCCCCCGCTGCAACCACCGCCCCGGCCGCATCCGATTTCGTAACCGTGAAAGACGATACCGGCGCCATGGAAGTTTCCGTACCTGCGGCCTGGAAAGAAGTTGACGGCAGTGTATTTGAACTTGGCACTGCAAAGATCAAATTTGCCAGCATCAAAGCGGCGCCCAGCATCAGCGATTTTGGCAGTTTCGCGGCGCCTGGCACCTGGGTATTGGCATCCAGCCAGCTGGCCCAATTAGGCGGCTATATTCAGGTGCTGGATATCTGGAAAGATGGTTTTGTTGCCACCGGTTGTCAATACGGCAGTCGCACTGACTACTCCGATGACAAGTACGAGGGCAAGTACGATTTCTTCACCAACTGCAAAAACACGGGCAATGCCTTCATGGTGCTGGTTGTCCGTCCAATCCAGAATCAGACGGCTTATCTGGTGACTGTGATCATTAATTCCCCGTCCAGCGAGTCGGCCGACACCGCCAACAAAGGAGCCAAGGCCATTTTGGATTCCTTCAATGTGATCGGCGACCTGCCAAACTAAAGTTTCATGAGTCAGAGCGCATCGGACCCGGCAGACTTCCGCCGAACGCAGGGCAACGGCATTCTCCCGGATGAGAGAATGCCATTGCGATTCGCGGATGGTTAGACTTATAAGAACATCAATGCTATAATATTTTCATGGCAACTTCACTTCCCCCACGAACAAACACTCCAGCCGCCCCGCCTCCATTGACGCCCGAACAGATCGCAGTTCGAAAAGCCCAGGAACGGCAGACGAGATCGGTGATCATCTCCGTCTCAGCCGGCGCCGTTGTGCTTCTGGCAGCATTGATCACAGCCATCTACTTTCTGCTCCGCCCTGAAACGCCCGCCGATGTGGTTGGAAAGATCCGCGATGTGTTCATTATCGTGGTGGGATTGGAAACGCTGATCATCGGCGTTGCGCTCGTGATTTTGCTGATCCAACTGGCCGGTTTGATCAACCTCCTGCAAAACGAAGTCCGCCCCATCTTGCAGGCCACGAACGAAACGGTCAACACGTTACGCGGCACGGCAGAATTTCTGGGCGAGAACATGGTGAAACCGGTCATCAAACTCAATGGTTATCTGGCAAGCATTCAACGTGTGTTAGAATTGATGGGACTAAAACGTAAATAGACAAAAGGAGAATCCTATGGCATCTGACAGTGATGAATTTGGTGCATTCCTGGTTGGCTTTATCGTCGGCGGAGTGGCGGGAGCCGTGGTATCCCTGCTTTTCGCACCGCAAAGCGGCGAAGAGACACGCGCCCTGATTCGCGAAAAGAGCATCGAACTGCGCGACAAGGCATCTGAAACCGCCGAAGAAGCACTGGCCCGTGCGGAAGCCGCGGCTTCCGAGGCCCGCGCCCGCGCCGAGGAATTGACCAAGGCCGCGCGCGCACGTGCAGAAGAAGTGGCGAAGGAGGCGCGCACCCGGGCGGATGAACTTGCCAGGGAAGTCCGGGCCCGCGGCGAAAGCGTGGTCGAATCCCTGCGCAGACCGTCCGGCAAAAAATCAAGCGACGACGCGCCCAGCGCGTCCTAAATAAAGATGCTTAGCGACAAGGGTTTGACAAATGTCAAACCCTTGTTTTGTTTGAANNTTCCATCATTTTTATCATTCCCTGGCCTGGACCTATGATTTCGTGGCGGCGGTCGTATCCATTGGGAGATGGAACAGTTGGATACGAACGGTGCTGCCGTTTGTGCGCGGGACGAAAATATTGGAGATCGGCCACGGCCCGGGCCATCTTCAACGTTTATTACAAGAACAGAATTATTGCTCCATCGGTCTGGACGAATCCACGCAGATGATACGCCTGGCAAAACACCGCCTTGAAAAGACGGACCGTCAGGCCATCAAGCTCGTACGCGGACTCGCACAAGCGCTGCCCTTCCCCGAGGCGGAATTCGATTCCGTCATTTCAACCTTTCCCTCGGACTATATCTTTGACCCCGATACGCTATCCGGCATCCACCGCGTTCTGCGCGGGGATGGACGCTTCATCCTGGTGCCCGCGGCGTGGATCGTGGGGCGCAAACTTTTGGATAGAGCCGCGGCCTGGTTATTCCGGATCACAGGTGAAACTCCGCGTAATATCCGGGAAGTGATCGGAAAGCGCGCGGTCGAGCCGCTGAAACAAGCCGGATTTAACGTTGAGGTGCGCGAGCTGGAAATACAAGCAAGCAGCGTGATGGTCATTTTGGCGACCAAGTCATGAAGAATGAGTCAAGATATATCCAAAGCGGGATATTTATTGAATAATGGATCAAGCGGCATATGGCTTTCTCAAATTAATGTCGGGCAAGTCTTTTGATCTTTTGAACCGCCAAGCTCGCGACCCTCAAAGAACAAAGGGCAGGCGAGCGCAAAGAAAACCTTTTAAACTTCGCGTTCGCCTGCCCTCGCTGTTTGAGGGCGGCGTTCTTTGAGGTTGATTTTTTCTGAAATACGAGGTTCGCCAGAATTTGAGAAAACCATATCAAGGGGTATGGATTTGCCGTTTCCCGGCGCTCCCACCATGATAAAATCAAGCCTTCGGAAAGGCAAAGTTTCATGTTGAAAAAATTACGCGAACCTGTTAATGGACTGACTCACTTTTTTGCCGCCATCCTGGCCGCGATCGGCTTGATTGTATTGATCGTGATCGCATGGAAAAGTGCGGTCAAAGAAATCTCACTGAGCATTTACGGGATAAGCCTGATCCTTTTATTTGCCGCCAGCGCGGCCTATCATATGGTCAAGGCCAGGCCAAACATCATCGAGAACCTGCGCAAGCTCGACCACTCCGCCATTTATCTCCTCATTGCGGGAACGTATACGCCGATCTGCATGATCATGTTTTCGGGGTTTTGGAAATGGGGATTGACTGCCATCATCTGGTCATTCGCAGTGATCGGTATCACCGTCAAGCTGTTTATCATCAAAGCGCCGCGCTGGCTGACGGCCGGTGTGTATATCATGATGGGCTGGCTTTGCATCGCCGCCATCGGCGAAATGCTGAAGGTCATGCCCACCGGCGCCCTGGTTTGGCTGGTGATCGGCGGCGTGGTTTATACGCTGGGCGCAGTTATCTACATTACGAAGAAACTGGATTTCTTCCCCGGCAAATTCGGCTTTCACGAGGTCTGGCATATCTTCGTCATCCTGGCTGCATTGGCGCATTTCATCGCCATCGCAGTATACATTGCGCCGCACAGAATCTAGCCAACTGGACTTTCCACCCTCAACCGTGGTTCTTATTCACGGCTGATTGATTTCAACGCGAATTCGGGATACGCCACTCCCGCCCATCCTGAATGGCTTTCTCAAAGTTAAAGAATGAACCGCAAAGAACGCCACCCTCAACCCTTGAAGAACACAAGGACAGGGAACGAGGGCAGGCGCGCGCAAAGATTTCTTTTTTTCTTGGCGTACTTCGCGCCCTTCGCGTTAAAAAAAAACGACAAACATAGGTTCACCATGGATTTTGAGAAAACCATGGCCCATCCTGCTCCCCACCTTGACGCACCCACCTTTCTTCGCTATAATAATTTAGGTAAGCCTAAATATATATTTAGCCTCCTTTATCAGCAGTCATGGCCGATTCACTCACCGATTCCATCCAGGATTATTTAAAGGTCATTTACGAGTTGACCGAAAACGGCAGCGCCGCCAGCAACACCGCCCTGGCGGCGCGCCTGCATATTGCGCCGGCTTCGGTGACCGGCATGATGCAAAAACTGGCATCCGCCAAGCCGGCACTGGTGGAGTACCGCAAGCACCAGGGTGTGACCCTGACCGCCAGGGGAAAACGAGCCGCGCTGGAAGTCATTCGCCATCACCGGCTGATCGAAGCATGGCTGGTGCAAACGCTCGGTTATTCATGGGATGAGGTTCACAACGAAGCCGAGAAGCTGGAGCATGCGATCTCGGAGGAATTCGAAGAACGGATCGCCTCCGCCATGGGTTATCCCCTGCGTGATCCACACGGCGAACCCATCCCCTCCGCAGATTTAATCATGCCGGAAGACCAGGGGATTGAATTGGCAAAGCTGCATCCAAAACAGGAGGCCTGTGTACAGCGCGTACACGCGCAAGATGCAGGCTTTCTCAAGCATCTCGAAGAACTGGGTTTGGTGATCGGGGCGCGCATGAAAGTGCTGGATGTGTCGCGATACGATCAGGTGATGCATATCCAGCTCCGCGGCCGGAAGGAAGCGATCGCGGTCGGGCCGGCAATAACAAATCGAGTCTTCGTTGAAATATCAAAATAGTGGTGATTCATGAAACCCTCTGCATCCAGCGCAAACGATAAATCCACCCTAGCCACTGCCAATGAAGTCCTTTCGGGACAGAGCAAGAAAGGCTGGCTGGCACGGCTGCTGCCCTTCCTGGGGCCGGCCTTCATCGCCAGTGTGGCCTACATGGACCCCGGCAACTTTGCCACCAACATCCAAGGCGGAGCAAAGTTCGGCTATGAACTGTTATGGGTCATCCTGGGAAGCAACTTAATGGCAATGCTGTTGCAGTCGCTTTCCGCCAAACTTGGGATCGCCACCGGACAAAACCTGGCGGAGCATTGCCGAAACCAGTACTCACACAGAGTTGTGATTGGCATGTGGGTCATCGGCGAATTGGTGGCGATTGCCACCGATCTGGCCGAGTTCATCGGCGCGGCCCTGGGTTTCAATTTGCTGTTCGGAATACCGCTCTGGGTGGCAGGCTTGTTGACCGCCGTTGTAACTTTCCTTATTCTTGGGCTCGAACGATACGGCTTTCGCCCTCTCGAGGCGGTTATTACCGCCTTCATTGCTGTGATTGCAGTTTGTTATCTCGCCGAAATGATTCTTGCCCGACCCGATGTGCCGACTGTTCTCTATTACACTTTCGTCCCGCATTTCTCTGGCACAGAAAGCGTGCTGCTTGCAACCGGTATTCTGGGCGCGACCGTGATGCCTCACGCGCTCTATTTGCACTCCGCATTGACACAAGATCGAATCGTGACGAAAAATCCGAAACAACAACGCCGCCTCTTTCACTTTGAATTGGTGGATGTTTTTATCGCCATGGGAATTGCCAGCACCATCAATGCCGCGATGCTTATTATGGCCGCCCGAACCTTTTTCGATCACGGATTGACCTCCATTGGCACGATCGAACAGGCGCATCTGACACTGGTGCCCTTGCTGGGTTCCGCGGCATCCTGGGTTTTTGCAATCTCATTGCTGGCTTCTGGGCTTTCCTCATCATCAGTCGGCACGATGGCCGGACAGGTAATCATGCAGGGGTTCCTGCACCGCCACATCCCGCCGTGGATACGACGCGTGGTCACCATGCTCCCCTCGTTGATCGTGATATTCCTTGGTCTCGATCCCACGCGCGTGCTGGTTCTAAGCCAGGTCGTGCTTTCATTCGGACTGCCATTTGCCATCATCCCGCTTGTGACATTTACCAGCAGACGTGATATTATGGGAGAGTTGACCAACATGCGGATCACAACTTTCCTTGCGAGCGCAGTGGCTGTGCTGATCGTTGCGCTGAACGTATTTCTGCTCTACCAACTTATTTTCAACGGATAATTCCATGTTCAAGCATATCCTCGTTCCCCTGGACGGCTCAAGACTATCCGAAGCCTCGCTGATCCCCGCGGCAATCCTGGCTGAGAAATTCAACACACCGGTCACCCTCCTGCATGTCATTGAGCAGGATGCGCCGAGCGAGGTGCATGCCGACCGCCATTTAACTAAAGCGGACGAAGCATTGGACTATCTCGAAGATACTGCCAAGCGCGCCTTCCCATCCAAGCTCAAGGTGAAAACCCACGTGCATACTGCGCCGGTAGCGGATGTGACGCGCAGTATCGTTGAACATGTGACCACAGAATTTCAGACGGGGCTAATCGTTATTTGCACCCACGGCAAAAGCGGATTATATGATGCGTTATTTGGAAACATTGCCCAGCAGGTCGCCGCGCAAGCTAAAACCCCGATCCTGGTGGTTAAACCCGTGTCACCCCGCTTCAAACTTGAAAAGATTCTTGTGCCGCTTGATCCCGATTCAGCGCATGATTACAGTTTGCCATTTGCAGAATCGTTGGCGCAAGCCTTCCAGGCCAGCCTGCACCTCTTCAGCGTGATACCAACCTTCGCGACGCTGGCCGGTGGACAAGCGGCGGCAGGCAACCTGATGCCGGTTACCGCCCAGGCCTTTCTCGACATGAGAGAAGAAAACGCGCGCAATCATCTCCAGGAACACGTGGAAGCATTGCGCAAAAAGGGTTTGACCGCTTCGGCGGAAATTGCACGCGGCGACCCGGCTGCGATGATCGCCAAAGCCACCGAAAATATGGACATGGATTTAATCATCCTATCCACGCATGGACACAAAGGAATGGGAGCGTTTTGGGCGCGCAGTGTAGCGCCGAAAGTGGCGCAAAAAACAAAGATACCCCTATTACTGATCCCACTTTCGGAAAATGAATAGAGCAGCTTAGTGGAAGCCACGCGAGCATCGGAGATCCGGCAAGGAATACGATCCCGATAACCGGAACCGAAGCGCCGAGGAGAGCATTATGAACAACGAAGATCAATCAAAATTCATTAAAGGCCTGCAAACGGCCTTGCAAAAAGAACGGGCAACGAACCGAACTTATCTGGCCCTCGCCAAGAAAGAATCAAACGAGGCACGGCAAAAGGCCTTGACAGGCCTGGCAGAAACGGAAGCCGGCCACGCGGAACGATGGGCCACGCGCCTGAAAGAACTGGGCGCCGAAGCGCCGCCCGACCGCGAATCCCTGCGTGACCGATTCTGGCGCTGGGCGCTGATACAGAGCGGGACGGACAACGCGCTCAAACGCCTCGAAAGCAACGAAGATGCGGATACCGAGATGTATGCAGCCCTGGCAGAAGTCGCGCCTACAGATGCAGACCGCGCCGCAGTCAATAGTGTAAAACAGGATGAAGAGACGCACAGCGGCGCATTTCAAAGAACAAGCCAGTCCACCAATGCTCAAGTCGGTCCCCAGGCAATGCTGGATACCATCCTGCATCGCGAGAGCTGGCATAAACGCGGAGGCGGTTGGATCGGGCAGGCAATTTATGGAGCCAACGATGGCTTGGGTTCCGTGTTTGGGATCGTCACAGGCGTGGCAGGCGCGACCGCAGGCGGTCCTGCCGTTCTGATCGCAGGATTGGCGGGAATGCTGGCCTCTGCGTTATCCATGGGTTCCGGAGCGTATCTTGCCACCAAGACCGAGCGCGAGGTGCAAGAGGCCGAATTGCGGCGTGAACGTCGCGAACTGCAAATCCACCCGGAAGAAGAGGAACAGGAACTCGCCCTCTTCTATCAACTCAAAGGCGTGCCGGAAGACGAAGCGAAGATGCTCGCCTCACGATTGATCGCACAACCTGAATCAGCTTTGAAAACATTGGGCAGTGAAGAACTCGGATTATCCGAACAATCCTTTCCGAACCCATGGACTCAGGCGTTATCTGCGATGCTCTCAACCGCACTCGGAGCGTTCATTCCCATTATCCCATTTTTCTTCACAAGCGGCTATGAAGCCATCCTGGCTTCGTTCGCCATCAGCACATTGGCACACTTTTTGATCGGCGCGGCCAAGACCATTGTGACCGGTTTAAGCCCGTGGAAGAGCGGCGCCGAGATGACCATCATCGGATTGGGCGAAGCGTTGATTACTTATAGTTTAGGGATTGCCTTCGGATCCGTGGTGAAGTAAAAGTAATCCCGATCATTCTTCGTTCGATAATAACTTAAGCCGTTCCCACGGCTTCAAATCCGCGTCATCGGCCAGGATCGCCTTTAATTCATACATCTCATCGCGCAAGGCGGCGGCCTTTTCAAATTCCAAATTCTTCGCGGCTTCTTTCATCTGCTTTTCCATCTCAGAAATTATTTTTTGCAATTCACTGCGCGAAGTCTTATCGTGCTTCGTTCGATATTCGGCCTTGGATTCGCCAACGCCCAGCGCTTTGTCTTTCGCCTCGCCTGATAATTGATCCGTAATATCGCGGATGGCCTTATGGATGCTGACCGG
>PMLN01000354.1:6740-7021 GCA_003158885.1 Anaerolineae bacterium | reverse complement strand
TAAAACCAAGGCCGAAGCGGATTATGCTGAGGAACATGAGCATCACAGCTAGTTTTTGCTAACTCGGCCATTGATCGAATTAGCTTATAAATTCAGTTTGGTGGGAAGACAGGAATCCAAAGGCTGGATTGATTATGTATTGTGCTATATAGTCTCGTACGTATTCCTGTCAGACACAACGTAATTCAAAGAGACATACAAACCTTTGCGTACGCCCGCCCTCGCTCTTTGATAATCGCCTCTTTGCGCGACCATATCTTTTTCACGCCAAGACGCCAAGC
>PMLN01000354.1:0-6700 GCA_003158885.1 Anaerolineae bacterium | reverse complement strand
AACCTTCTAACTTTCAAACTTTATAACATTTCCCGCGGTTATCATGCAACAAAAAACGCCTCATCGGTATGAGGCGTTTTTGTTATTGAATTTCTTGCTAACAGAATAAACATCTCTGTGGACTCTGTGCTCTCCGTGGTGAGCTAATTATTCACCGAGATAGTCGCGCAATTTGCGCCTTATGGACGGGTGGCGCAGGCGGCTCNNCCACCTTGCGCCCAACCTCCTCCAGCGTGTAGGCCTGCCCATCGAGCAGACCGTAGCGCAGTTGCAGGATGCGCACCTCGCGCGGCGGCAGGCCGTTTAGTACCTCGCTGAGATGTTCCCGTAAAAGGTTATAGGTTGCCGTGTCGTCGGGTGGGGGCGCTTCATCGTCTTCGATGAAANNCTGGATCATGTTCTCGACTTTTTTGGGCGGTACATCCAGCGCCTTGGCCAGTTCTTCCACGCTGGGGTCGCGCCCCAGGCGCTGCGTCAATTGGTGCTGCACGCGCAGCAGCTTGTTGATCTGGTCGCCCATGTGCACCGGCACACGGATCGTTCGTCCCTGGTCGGCGATGGCGCGCGTCACTGCCTGGCGGATCCACCACGTGGCATAGGTTGAAAACTTGTGGCCTCGCCGGTAATCGAATTTCTTCGTGGCCCGGATCAGGCCGATGTTGCCNNCTTCCTGGATCAGGTCGAGGAAAGGCACACCGCGTCCCATGTACTTTTTGGCAACCGAGATGACCAGCCGTGAGTTGGCCGTGATCAGATGTTCGCGGGCGGCCCAGCCGTCTTCGATCAGCTTCCGCAGGTCGGTGCGGCGGCGGGCTGGGGTGTTGCCTTTGGCAAGTTCCTCACGCGCCGTCCGTCCGCGTTCGATGCGCTGGGCCAGCTGTACTTCCTCTTGAGCCGTCAACAGCGGTACCCGGCTGACCTCTTTCAGGTACAGGCCGATCGTGTCGTCGGTATCTATATTGGCGAGGTAGTCATCCAGTGAACTATCGACTTCCGGTTCGGTCTCTTCCACCGCCACCAGTTCATCTTCGGTTGGCTCGCCGGGGGTGGTATCTTCCACGAAGGGAATCCCGGCACTGAGCAGTGCCGAGAAGGCCTCCTCGAGCTGTTCCACATCCTGCTCCGCTTCAGGGAAGAAGTGCAGGACATCATCGAGCGTGACGTAGGACTTCTGCCGTCCCAGTTCGATCAGCCGTGCAATGGCGGGGAATTCTTCTTCTTCGTCGCCGATTATGATCTTATCAACATCCATTATTCTCTTTTCCAGACTTCCATTTGAATCCAGAATACACTTTTTTTACCGGAAAATCAATAGCCTTGCTTGCTTTTAAGCTTTTCTTCACTATCTATCAATGACGAGTTGCCGGAATTTTCTCTTACGGAGGAGTCGGCGTGGTTGCTGGAGCGGTTGTTGCCGAAGGGACAGCCGTACCGCTCACCGGGGTCAGGCTGGTTGGCGTGTCCGTTGCAGCGGGTGTGAACGTGGGAGCCGCGGTCGGTGTATCGGATGGCACCGCTGTATAGGTGGGTGTGAGCGTGATGGTCGGTGTCAGTGTCGCGAGATAGGGCGGCGCGGTCAACATACCGACCAGCGCATCGATCCCTGATTTATCCACGAGCTGTACCGGCCCGCCGTCCACCTGAACGTAGTAACCGGTCTGGATCACGTTCACCTCGCCGATCAAAACCTTATGGGTCTTGGCGCTGTCGAAGGTGATGGTCATCGTATAGGTCGGTTTATCCAGGCCCACATCCGGCAGGCCGATCTGCTCGTTGCCAAGCATATTCAGGGATGACACCTGGCTCGCCGCGGCCTCTGCCTGCGATTGATCCGCTGCATCGGCTGTTGGTGCTTTCAACACCCACGTGCCGGTCGGGTTACGGGAAATCTCCACGGTGTCCCCGTTCGTGTCTGAAATTTTGATATCGGTCGCGTTCCCATCCTGTGAACTGAACAGGAAGGTTTGGGAGGAGGTCGGTGTGCTGCCGAAGGTGGCCCTGCCGAAGGTCTTTTGATTATTGAATAGGATTGCCGCGCCGATCACTACGACCAGGAGCAACAGTAGGATCCATGTGTTTCTGCGTATCATGGCTTAGCCTCTCCTGCGGCGTTGCAGCCACGCGAAAATGCCCGCGCCGATCACCAGTCCGGGGATGATCAATACGGTACCCAACAGGATGACAATCATGCCAAGCGGTGAAGGTGGGTTGTATGTGCGCGTTATCGGTGTACGTAGAGTAATATTGATTAAATTATCTTGATGCGAACCCCAATCGACCGAGTTGACGAAGATGTTGCTGTTTGAGAATTGGCTGCCAAAAGATTGATCGTTGGCAAATTGCGAGTTGCCGA
This sequence comes from Anaerolineae bacterium, assembly GCA_003158885.1. Lineage (GTDB taxonomy): Bacteria > Chloroflexota > Anaerolineae > Anaerolineales > Villigracilaceae > Fen-1038. The sequence goes on along the minus strand of PMLN01000354.1, from coordinate 4,347 downwards.
ATACCACTACCCGGGCTTGGGTCGTAGTATTCTCGCCGGAAGCTGCCAGGCTCAACGGGCCCTGAATGTCAGAATTCGGATCAAAAGACAGTGCTGCATTTTGGTTCTGTAAAAAGGAAAAATCTGTTTTTCCCCAGGAAATGTGTTGCGTAGCCTGGGAAGTTGGTGAGGTTTGGAGTAAATCGGTAAGCGTAACGTTTTGGGGCGTAGTCTGGCTGAGCGTCAGGCTGCGCGCTTGATTCATAATCGTAAACGTTTTAACTTGTTGTGTGATTGGACTCTGTGAGCTATTATAGGGGCCAACATATGCAACCAAAGGATAACTGGAAAAGTTGTCAATGACAACATCATTTTCCAATGTGATGCCCCAATCGGTTTTCAGATAATCGGCCAGTAAGTCCGGATTTGTCCCGATGTTGGTGAAAGGTGTTGGATCTACCATCACCACCAGGGAGCCTCCCTTGGCAACATACCCTTTTAACAACGCCATTTCATTATCGAGCAGGGAGGTCTTTGGCCCCGCGATCACGATCACTTTGGCGTCCGCGGGAATGCTGTTGGTGGTCGCCAGGTTCAGGCTGTTCACGGTATAGCCTTTGTTTTGGAGCATGCTCTTGGCTTGGGTCAGGGCCGTATTATCCGTGCCATTGATGTCCGCCTCGCCGTGGCCGGTCAGGAAGTACACCACGCGCGTCTGCGGGCTGATCAGCAGGATCAGCGCCTGGTCAATGGTGGTCTCGTCTGCGGACGATGCCACCTGCGAGAGCTTGCCCATTACCAATGCGATTTTCCCATCACCGGTGACGCTGTATTTTTTGGCCAGTGCCGGATTCGCGTTGGGATCAACGAACGAGTAATCGAACTTGCCGTTGCTGGCCGATTTGTATTTTGTGAGCAGTTGCCGGGCCGTATCGCTCGGCGTCTGGCTCGAGAAGAATCCGATGGCGGTCACCTTCTCAGGTAGCGAGTTCAGAGCCTGGATGGTCTGCGGCGCGAGCGTATTTTGTTTGTCCTCAGTTGCGTCCGCCAATTGTTTTGGGTTCTGGAAGGTCACCACGTTGATGACCACCAGGATGCCGATGAAGGCCAGCGACATGACCAGGGTATTGGAGCCATAGCGCGCCTGGCGTCCGGTGAAGAAGTGCACTAGTTTGCCCGGCGCCATGATCGCATATGCCGCAATGCCGAGCACCACCACCGCCGCACTAATCGAGATCCACAGGTTGAGGTTCATGCTTAGCGTGGATACGATCTTGAGCGCCACCAGGCCTGCCGTCAGCGCCAAAAGTATGGTTACGAGCAGTGCTGCGCCTGAAACGATCAGCGCAATGAACGCGTAATGTTCGACTTTGTTTTTCTGTTTCTTAGCCATTAGTTCCACCTTCGAACTTCGACCGCCACGGTGCCGGTGAACAGGCCCAGCGCGGTGATGCTCAAGTAGTAAACGATGTCGGATAGGTTGATGATCCCGGCATTGAGGTTGTTACTGAAATGCGCGCCCATGTCGAGATATGTAACAATATCGCCTGCACCGGAAGGGAGTATTTGTGACATGAAGCCGAACATAAACCAAAGAACCATGAATAAGCCCAGTGTGACGATGAAGGCCGCAATCTGATTGTTGAATAGCGAAGACACACCTACCCCCAGTGCCAGAAAAGCTGCCGAAACCAGAATAATACCCAGATAAGCAGACATCATTTGCCCTTGATCAATGCCGGGTGTCTCAAGCAGGTTCAGGATGAATGGGTAAATGAGTGTCACGGCCAATACGCTCAGGATGAACATAAAGCCGCCCAGCCATTTGCCCACGATCAATTCCCAGTCCCGCAAGGGTGCGGTCAGCAGGAGCTCGAGTGTGCCCATGCGGTTCTCGTCCGAGATCAGGCGCATGGTCAAGGCGGGAACGGTCAAAACCAGCAGGAAAGTAAACCACCAGGTCACGCCTTTAATATCGGGTGCGGTCGAGCCGCCAAGACCTGCACCATTGGCAAATAAAAGCGTCAAGGCGAAGATCAGACCGACGATCAACAGGATGGCAAAGGCCACCGCATAGGATACGGAAGTCGAAAAGAATCTATTGTATTCACGACGCGCAATAACCCAAACGTTTCTCATCTCTCACCTCTACTTACTTTTGTGCGCAGGTTTATCTTCGCGCGTTAATTCAAGGAAGATTTCCTCGAGGCTCATGCCGACCGGCCGCATTTCGAGCAGGTCGTAACCGGACTTGATCACGGTCCTGGCTACCTCGGGCCGCACATCCTGGCCGGGTGCAAATTGGAATTCCACCGAGCCGTCCGGCTTGACTTCCGCATGTTGCACGCCTTTGATCTTGTTTAAGAGCTTGGGCAGTTCATCCATTTCACCGCGTACCTGCAGGGACACGCGTTCCGAACCCGTCAGGCGCGCCTGTAAATTCTCGGGTGTATCTTCGGCGATGATCTTGCCTTTGTTGATGATCAGCACGCGGTCGCAGATTTGCTGTGCTTCCGAAAGGATATGCGTGGAGAGCAGCACGGTGCGCTGTTTGCCGAGGCTCTTGATCACATTGCGCACTTCCACCACCTGCGCCGGGTCGAGACCGATGGTCGGCTCATCCAGGATCAGCACTTCGGGCTGGTGGATCAAGGCCTGTGCCAGCCCAATTCTTTGGCGCATGCCTTTGGACAGACTGCCGATGTAACTTTCGGCGCGATTCTCCAGTCCGACCATTTGCAGCGCTTCATAAGCCCGGTCTTTCGATTCCGGGATGTGCCGCAGATCGGCCATGAACTGCAGGTAGTCGATCGCCGTCATATCGGTATACAGCGGGACGGTCTCCGGCACATACCCTACCCGCTTGCGGACTTCGAGCGATTCTTCGACCACATCATAGCCCGCCACAATGGCTGTTCCTTCGGTAGGCGGCATGTAACCTGTCAGGATGCGCATGGTGGTTGTTTTGCCTGCGCCGTTTGGCCCGAGGAATCCAACCACCTCGCCTTGCTCTGCCTCGAAGTTCAGGTTCGAGATGGCGCGGCGCGAACCATAATCTTTGGTGAGATTCTCAACACGAATCATTGCCTCTCCTTGAAAAAATATAAAATGAAGAAACAAAAGGCACAGCGCCCGCGCGGGGGCGGCAGTGCCAGATGCTTTACTACTCTAAAGTACTATACAAAGATTTAGGGGCATAGTCAAGCCACTTGTGAGACTCTAATCAAACGCTAATTTTTGTTGTACACTATGGTCTCCAATTGGAGGCGCCATGACAGAATTGCTTTATCAAACAGATGGGTATCTCAAAGAGTTCGATGCGCTTGTAACGGCGGTCAATCCGGACGAAAAAGCGGTCACGCTCGACCGCACCGCCTTCTATCCCGGCGGCGGAGGCCAGCCCAATGATGTGGGCATGTTGGGCGGGCTGAATGTCCTCAAGGTTCGCAAAGCCGGCGATGAGGTGCTTCACATTGTGGAGGGTGATCTTCCATCGGTGGGCGCTCGCGTGCATGGCCGGCTCGATTGGGATCGGCGTTACCGGCTGATGCGGACTCATACCGCCATGCATATTTTATGCGGCTGCGTCTTCCGCGATTACGGCGCCCAGGTCACCGGCGGCGATATGGAGCCTTTGAAGGGCCGCATGGATTTTGAGTTCGAGCGTTTGCAAAAGGAACTGGTCAACGTGATTGAAGCGGCCATCAATCGTGAAGTCCAGGCGGGACGCGACGTGCGTGTCAAGATCCTGCCGCGTGACGAAGCCTTCCGGATCCCGGACTTGATCCGCACCAAGATCAATCTCCTGCCCGAGGGCATCCAGCAGGTCCGCACGGTTGAAATCGTGGGTCTCGATCTGCAGGCCGATGGCGGCACGCATGTGAATAACACCTCCGAGGTGGGGCAGATCCGTGTGGTAGACTACAAGAGCAAAGGCGCCATCAATAAAAGGATTTACGTTGAAGTCTTATAAGATAACCAATTTAGAGGAGATAAACCATGAAGACCAATAGATTCTTTATTTTGTTTGCTTTACTTGCCATCCTGTTTTCATTGGCGGCCTGCACGCCCAGTCTCAAAGTATCCAACTTCTATATGGCCACGGATAATCAGGGTGCGAATAAGACCGCCACCTTCGCTCCGACCGATGCCTTCAATTTGTTCTTTGATGTCAACGGTATCCCGGCCGGCACAGTCTTCGAGACGCGCTGGTATGTTTTCAACGTTCCCGGCCATGATTCAAACACGCCTTTCAAGACCGTGGACGAGACCTATACGTCCGGCAGCACCACGCTTCTTTTTCATTTAACCAATACCGCCAATTGGCCCGTTGGGCAATATCGTGTGGATGTTTACATGTCGGGCAAT
>PMLN01000192.1 GCA_003158885.1 Anaerolineae bacterium | reverse complement strand
TAGCGCGCCCTGGTTTTGGCATTTCGCCATTGGCGCTGTTCTTGCAGCTGTAACTTGGTATCTGACCATCCGGGGACGCGGTGAATCTTCTTTTATTAGTTTTGGATTCCTAATGATATTCTTGATGCTGACGCTCGTTGACTGGGGTGGATTGATCATGGCAGTTCACAATGGGGTACCGCCCGCGCCACCCATTGCTCCTACTCAATCTGCGACATTAGTGGATGGCCTTTATCATATCCTCACAGGTTCGATGAAAGGGATGGTCGCCCTTTCCGGTCTGGAGGCCATGTCGAATGGTATCCAGTTTGTCATCAACGAGGATGTTCCGCTGGTCAAATGGGGAAAGAAAACACTGCCGAAGTTGAACAAGCTCTGGGGCTTCTATAGCGGGAAAACCGGTGTGGGACGTTTTGTACAGACGGCATTTCTATTCTATGGGGGTGTAACCACGATCATCCTCACAGCGTTTGCCATCCATTTCAACGTTTTTGACGGCACGGGTGGCAAAACTCTGGTGGGTAACCTGGCTTGGATTGGTTTTGGACAGATTCCAGGCGGAATACTCCTCTACTGGGTCTATCAAGGTTTGGCTGTTATTCTGTTGGCATTTGCATCTATGACAGCCCTCCAAGATGCACAAGCTACCGAATGGCGCGACGTAGCCATTGGTGAAATTCCCGAAGCGATTATTTACCGCGACAAACGCGGAACCTTTACACGCTCGGTGACCATCACCTTCGGCTTGGCTGTTCTCATCATGCTGCTGGTGAAAGGCAATACGGATGTAGCCGCGCCCTTCTATGGTGTGGGAGTGTTCATACCGATCACGATCATGGGATTGGCCATCCGTCAGCATTTGCTGCAAAAAGCAATCGGCTGGGCAAAAAAGTGGGGTGCGCGCGCGGCTCTCTTTGTAGCCATCCTGGCAGCCTCGGTTTGGGTATTCCAGATCATAGGCAAATGGGAAGAAGGTGGATGGGTTCGTTTGATTTCCTTTACCATTCTGTTCTTGTCAGCTCATATGGTGATACTATCACCTCTAGGATATCGGGATCCGAAACAGATCCACCGCATCGTACGCGAAAAAGCTCGTATCCAGGGTGCGATGGCATCCATTGTCGAATGGCAGTCGCTTAAGATGCAGGAATATCGCTACAGCCTCCTGGTAGGGATTGCGCGATTCTGGCAATTCTTTGGAATCAATCGGCCGGTACGCTATGACGCACCAGTGATTGCAGGTGACTACAACGAAGCTTTACATGTGGATCATCCCGACGCGCCGTCTCTGTTGGAACAATATTTGGATAATAAACCCGCCGAACCAAAACTAGGCGGCGCTCCCAAGCAAACGGCTCCCGGCGACGAAGAGGGAAAAATCGAATGACTGAATGCGGGAGGTTAATACCTCCCGCATTTTTACGCTTATGAGTTCCACACCGGTTTATAGTCTGCGCGTGAATGATGTCTTTCAATCCCTGGAGACCTCTTTGCAGGGTCTGTCCACTGCTGAGGCCGGGTCGCGCCGCGCCTTATACGGGGAAAACATTTTATTGGATCAAGCCAGGCCGCAGATTTGGCGCAAGTATGCCGCCCAGATCACCCATCCCTTTGTGCTTGTAATGCTGGCTGCCGGTTTGATCTCGCTCTGGCAAAAGGAATTCGCGCTGGCGTTGGTTATCCTCTTGGTGGCAGTGGTTAACGCCGGCTTTTCTTTTTGGCGCGAATATCAGGCCGAGCAGGCGGTGGAAAAACTCAAACACCTGCTTCCCACCTATGCCCATGTGATCCGCGCTGGCCGGGATGTTCATCTTCCCGCCTCCGAGATCGTGCCGGGGGATGTTCTGATCCTGGCCGAAGGCGATAATATCCCGGCGGATGCACGCGTAGTGGAAGAATATGGCCTGCGCGTGAATAATTCCTCGCTCACCGGGGAATCGCTGGCCGCCCGAAAAACCGCCGATGCTTCACTGGTAAGCGGGGTCAGCGAACTCGAGCGCCCGAACCTGATCTTTGCCGGGACCTCGGTTGCATCCGGGACGGGCAAGGCCATCGTCTACTCCACCGGCATGTTGACTCAATTTGGCCGCATCGCCCAACTGACCCAAACGGTTAAGGAAGAACCTTCGCCTTTTCAACAGGAATTGAGTCGCCTTAGCCGCACTCTTTCCATTGTGGCCTTTGCCATTGGCGCGTTCGTGTTATTGATCAGCCTGTATGAACCCTCGGTAAGACAGCATATTAATATCCATCCAATATTGTTGTTGTTGGGCATCATCGTTGCCATCACACCCGAAGGTTTGCCGGTCACACTGACGCTTTCCCTGGCACGCGCCGTCCAACGTCTGACGACACGCGGAGTGTTATGCAAGCGCCTCAACATTGTCGAAACGCTCGGCAACGTCTCGGTCATTTGCACGGATAAAAGCGGTACGCTGACCCAAAATCAAATGACCGTGCGTGAAGTCTGGGTGGCGCGCCAAAAACTGCAGGTCAGCGGTGTGGGCTATGAACCGAAGGGCCAATATCAACCGGATCCAGCGGGCGCGCCGTTTGAAGGTGATTTGATCACTTTGCTCGAAGCGGCGATGAGCTGCAATAACGCCCGTATCAATCCGCCCTCGCCGGAGCATCCCACCTGGACGAGTCTCGGCGATCAAACCGAGGCGGCCCTCAAAGTCGCGGCCATGAAAGCCGATATCGAGGAAGATTGGGTCGGCAGACGGTATCCACGCACGCATGAACTGCCTTTCGACGCCCGGCGCAAACGCATGACCACCATCCATCGTTCTCCTGAAGGCGACCTGGCTTTTATTAAAGGCTCGCCGCGTGAAGTTTTGCAGTTATGCACGCATGTTTTGGTCAACGGCGAAACTTTGCCTTTGACTGAGAATGTGCGCGCCGAGATCATGTCGGCCAATGACGAGTATGCGCGCCGCGCCTTGCGCGTGCTGGCGCTGGCGCGTCGCGCTTTGCCGCCGCGCACGGGCGCCTATACCCCGGAGGGCATCGAGCGTGAACTGACGTTTTTGGGACTAATGGCCATGATGGACCCGCCGCGTCCGGAAGTGGAACGCGCCATTGCAGTCTGTCGTCAGGCGGGCATTCGTATTGTGATGATTACGGGCGATTACGGTCTGACCGCCGAATCCATGGCGCGGCGCGTGGGCATGATCACTTCACCCAACCCGGCCATCATTACCGGTGCGGAGTTGGAAGCGATGAACGACGCCGCCCTCAGGCAGGCCTTGGATAAGGAAGTGATCTTGGCCCGCATGGCGCCGGATCATAAGCTTCGCTTGGTTTCGGCCTTTCAGGCGCGCGGCGATGTGGTGGCGGTTACCGGCGATGGGGTCAATGACGCCCCGGCCCTGCGTAAAGCGGATGTGGGGATCGCGATGGGCATCATCGGTACGGATGTGGCCAAGGAAGCCGCGGATGTGATCCTGACCAACGATAACTTCGNNATTGAAGAAGGCCGCGCCGTCTACGACAACATTCGTAAATTCATCACGTATATTTTCTCGAGCAATGTGCCCGAGGTGGTGCCGTTCCTGGCTACAGCCATGTTCGGCATTCCACTTGCATTGACCGTGCGGCAAATCCTGGCGATTGACATGGGCACGGATATTCTTCCCGCCCTGGCGCTTGGTATGGAAAAGCCGGAAGCGGGCGTGATGGACCAGCCGCCGCGCCCGCGTTTCCAGCCGCTCTTGGATCGTTCATTGTTAATTCATGCCTTCTTATGGTTGGGATTGATCGAGGCGCTCCTTTGTTACCTGGGGTTTGTCGCAGTCTATGTTCTATCGGGGAACGTACACGCTCTAGGTATCCCGTTTTTGGAATCCATCTCATGGCCGCATCTCTTCTCCATCGTTGGTCCCAGCTTCCTTGAACGGACGGCTCAAACCGTTTTTCATGTGGGTGTGGTGATGGCGCAGATCGGCAACGTTTTTGCCTGCCGTACTTTCAAGGCTCA